>NZ_JBFAET010000162.1:0-20306 GCF_040642095.1 Streptomyces sp. NPDC020362 | reverse complement strand
GTCCACGCGTGACCTCGTGGACCGCCGGCGCCGATCGACCTCCGCGAGACCCGTCATGGCATCCCTGAATCTCTGGCTCTGCGAACCCGTCTGATGGTCATCTGTCAGGCCCGGCCAAGGCCGGCTTGCGCACCATGAACACGTCCACCGGATCGTCGGTCTCGAGTGCGAACCCGTGTCGCTCGTACAGCCGCCGGTCCGGACCGTCCTGCAGCAGGTTCGGTCGGACCAGGGTGTCCTCGCGGTCGCACTGCTCGAGCAGCCCACACAGCAGAGCAGTACCGCTGCCGCTGCCCTGCAGGTGCCGGGCCAGGTAAAAGTGCTCCAGCCAGTGGGCTTCCTCGGCCGGCCGCAGCGACACGCAGCCGGCGAATGCGTACCGCCCGAGCCGGTGCAGATCGCAGGAAGGTCTCGCCCTGGGGGCGGGGCACCGAAACCCGTGTGGACAAGTACGGTCAGGTCGTGAAGAAGCCTGGGGCCACCCAACTCGATCATCCAGGTGTGCGCCGGCGCGCAACCGTCCCGCACCCGCTGGTCGTCGCGGGCGATGGAGCCGAAGCGGGCCTGGGCGGACGACGATGCCGTCCGTGGCGGCCGCCTTCTTACACGTTCTTGGTCGCCACCGCCGCGTCGGCTGTGGATGTCCTCTCTACCCTCCCCGCCGACGCGGGGTGTTCCGCGGTCGCCCACCGCGCCCGGCCGGCATAGCGCTTCCTCCCCACGAGCGCAGGGAACGCCTCGCCTTGCCCGCAGCGACAATCCACGAGCCGGGACCATCCTGGCTCCAGGGGACCTTCTTCTTGTAATGGGGCCAGCTGAGGCAGGACAAGCAATGCCGTGGCCAGCTGCGGGGGAGACCTGTCTCTTCTGCTCAGCTTTCGGAAGCCGAACTCAGCGTCCCCCTTGCCTTTTCTCTCCATGCCTCCACCAGCCTGGAGGCAGAGGCCCAATGCTCATTACGGGACGGGCTGCGTCTCTTCAGGATCCTGCCTCGCATCGTTTACGACAACCAGGAAATACTCGATCCCGGCGGCAGCAGGGCCCCCGACCCTGAAGAGCAACTGATCGACCTCTGGGACTCTGCACAGGGACCTCTGCCCGCCGGATCCAACCATGGAGTCGGATCATGAACCTTGCTCGAGCTGGGGTGCACTCAGCAGGGCCACGATGGCCACCCTTTCCTCCTCCGCTGTCCCCGATCACCTCAGAGGCGCCCTCACACTTTGGCTCCTCGAAGTCACCCCCGTCATATGTCGGCACGGTCTCGGCTCGTGTTCGCGATGAACTGTGGGAAGCAGTGGAGTTTTCTCAACGAAATGATCTCGTGAGGTGACTCGGCCCAGGGGATCCCGCGAGCCACGATGAGCCCTGCGGCGTCCGGCGGTCGTACTGTCGAACCCGTACCGAGGAGGACTCCTGATGCGCAGCGTGACATATTCGATGGGCGTCTCGCTCGACGGCTACATCGTCGGGCCGGACGGCGGCTTCGACTGGACGGCGCCCGACGAGGAGCTCTTTCGCTTCGTCACCGACGAGATCCGAGAGGTCGGCGTCCACCTGCTGGGACGACGGCTGTACGAGACGATGCTGTACTGGGAGACCGCCGAGCAGGATCCATCGCTCGACGACTCAATGCTCGAGTGGGCCGCGATCTGGAAGCTGCTGCCAAAGGTGGTGTTCTCCACCACGCTGTCGGCGGTGCAGGGCAATGCCCGCCTGGTCTCCGGCGGCCTGGCGGAGGAAATCGAGCGGTTGCGAGCCGAGCCGGGGGAGGGCGACATCGCGATCGGCGGCGCGACTCTCGCCGCCGAGGCGGCCGCGTTGGGTCTGATCGACGAGTACCGGGCCAGGGTTTATCCGGTGCTGGTTGGTGGTGGCATTCCGTTCTTTCCCCAGCGCGAGCGCCGGGTGGATCTCGAACTCGTCGAGACCCGCACCTTCCGCTCGAGAGTCGTCTACCTCCGCTACCGCGTGGTGCGCTAGTGGGATCGTCCGCCGGTCCCCAGTAGGGCGTGTTTCTGGTTTGGATCATGTTGCATGGCAGAGGCTGCGGAGCCAGAAGACCGTGCGGGGGGTCTGGTTGCATGGTGTCCCATGAATGCCATAGTCACGAGCGTGATCGCGGTCCTCGGCACGCTGCTGGGCTCGACGGTGACGCATGTCTTCCAGCAGCGATCCGCGCGGCGCGTGGAGCAGGACACCCGCAGGGAGCGGCTGCGTCAGGAGCGGTTGGACATCTACGGCACGTACGCCGGACTGCTCGTCGACTTCCGTCAGGCCATGCTGCACCACTGGTTCTGTGAGCACGAGGGCCAAGACGCGGCCGACGAAGCCGCTTTGCGCAGGCGCTCGTTCGAGCTGCGCTCCAGCACGCAGCACGCCCTCTTCAAGCTCCAATTGATCACCGACGAGCCCCAGCTCGTCACCGTCGCGGTCGATGCTTTCACGGCGGTCGGCAAAATCGACCGCGCGGGGGATCGCGCCGACGCCGTCGCCCGACGGGACGCGACCCGCGACTTGATCGACGCCTTCGTCGGGACGGCACGTCGGCACGTGTAGGGATTTCCTGGCCGGGCCATGGAGTGCCTTCTGGTTTCCGGATCACTCGGCTGAGCCGATAGAACGCCTGTGTGACGCGTGCAGAACTCGCCGATCGTGAATGGGAGTTGATCGAGCCGTTCCTGCCGATAGGCAGGTTCGGCCCGTTCCCCGAGCGGCTGCGGTCGCAGTTCGAAGGCGAGATCTGGCGATTCCGCACGGGCTTCCCCTGGCGGGACGTGCCGCCCGAGCAAGGGGCCTGGCAGACCGTCTACCACCGGTTCTTGCAGTGGCGGGACGCGGGCGTCTTCGAGCAGCTGATGGACGGGGTGATCAACGAGGCGGCCCGGCGGGGGCAGGTGGACCTTTCGCTGGTCAGCGTGTACTCCACCGTGGCCCGCGCTCACCATCACGCGGCGGGGATGGTTGTGCGCGAGGAGGTGCTGGTTGCCCTCGAAGAGGCCGTCGTGGATGAAAAGGGGGCCGGGCGCGGGGACGAAATCCGCAGGTCGCCTCGGTAGACGGCGCGTTTGCCGACCCCTGGCGGGACGAGCGGCGACGACGGCGGCTCAGACGTCGGGCCCGCCCGAAGGCCGCCCGGCTGGGCCGCTCGCGTGGCGGGCTGACCAGCAAGGTCCATCTCGCTGCTGAGCGGCAGTGCTGCCCGCTGTCCTTCGAGCTGACCGAGGGACAGCCCGCACTTCATCCCGGTGCTGGAGAAGGTCAAAGTGTTCGGCCCGGTGGGTCGGCCGTGCACCCGCCCCGAGGCTGTGGCCGGCGATGAGGCGTACTCCTCCCGTGCCAACCGCGACTACCTGCGCAGGCCCAGCATCAAGGCGGCCTTCCCGGAGAAGACCGACCGGGCCGCCAACCGCGCGAAGAAGGGCCGCCAGGGCGGGCGGCCCGTCTCCCACGGCGCCAAGCCATGGCGCGACCGCAATACGGTGGAGCGTTGCATTAACAAGATCAAAGCGTGGCGCCGACTGGCGACCCGGTACGACAAGACACCCGACAGCTACCTGGCTGGACTCCACTTACGTGGTGCGGTCATCTGGCTCCGGAGCCTCCGACCCGCAACATGATCCAAACCAGGAACACTCCCTAGGCGTCCCGGCGACGGTCCCGGATCTCGGGGCGCTGCCGGAAGCCGGCTGACGTGTAGGTGGCGACAGCGCCGACATGGGAGCTGGGGGTGCAGACGATCGCGCTCGACGAGCCCAGCTCCTGGAGTGCGGCCGCGGCGGCGACGGTGATCGCCCTGCCGTAGCCGTGACCGCGATGTTCCCGGCTCACGCCCATCGGTTCGAGCAGCCCGGGCTTCCCCGGACCGGCCGACCACACCGTCACCGCCGCCACCGCGTCGCCCCGGTCGTCGTACGCGACCAGACACCGGGCGTCGGCGTACGGAAGTCCGGCCGCCATCGCGTGCCAGCGCTCGTCCGTGAACGTCGACCTGTCGAACGACGCCCGCTGTACGGCGGTCCGCACGTGCGCCTGCTCCGGCCCGATCACCTCGATCCGCACGCCCGGGTCCGCGACCGGCTCCGTGAGGTCGCGGCACAGCGGGGTCCACGGCTCGTCGGCGTGCCAGCCGTCCGCGAACAGCAGATCCTGGACCAGCGCGCCCGCGGGCGCCTCGACGTACGCCGTCCCCTCTGCCAGTACGCCGCGCTCCGGCTCGGTCACGTCCTGGACCAGCTGCTGGGCCAGCTCCTCGTCCTGCTGGGCGTCCGGCGCGATCGTCAGCCGCAACAGCCCGGGACCGTCCAGCAGTCCGACGGCGAGAATCCGTCCGTCCCGGCTCCAGGTCCGGACCGCCGCGGCAGTCGCCTCTGCACCGAACCGCCAGAACCAGCCCAGATCCCCCGGATGCAGTTGCATGGGCGCCCCGTCGTACTGCCACTCCCGCAGCACGCCCACAGCCCCGCTCAGCCCGTCGGCCCCCGGCTCGCCCAACGCAATCGCCATACCCCGATCACACACCACCGCGCCGACGGCCCGCACCCGGTTTCCGGCCGGCCGGCGTGGCGGAGGTCCGGGGATACAGCCCGGCCAGTAGTGCTTCGTTAGGCCTAAGGGGCAATCCAACATGTTTGAGGCATATATTGCTGTTGCGGTAAAGGGTCATCGAAATATGCGGAATCTTTAATGTCATACACATCTCCACCGCAAATCTGGCCCAGGGCTTGCGCAGCGTGAGGACGTGGCCAGCCGGCTGTCACCCGCACGACGCACCCTCGCCTGGCCTTCGATGCTCAGGACGTTCGCCGGACCGTTCGGGGTGCTCTGGACCCAGTAGCGGGATGCTCGTGACCGTTTCCGCTTCTGCGCGTCGCATGAGTGCTGTTGCCGTTGCCGTTGCCGTTGCCGTCGTGGCGGCCGCTGGCCACCAGCCGGCTCGCCCGCACCACTCCGCCGTCCACATCAGCGCGGTGCAAGCCGGCTCCCCGAGGCGCGACGGCCGCTCCAATCGCTCCCTGAACCGGGAATGGGCGGAGATCACCAACGGCGGCTGCCGCGCGGTCAATCTTGACGGGTGGACCCTGCCCGACGGGGACGGCCACATCTGCACCTTCCGCCACTACCGCCTGGACGGCCGCGCAACGGTCCGCGTCCACACCGGCATCGGCCGCGACAGCCGCACCGACCTGTTCCAGGACCGGCGCAACTACGTCTGGAACAACGACCACGACACCGCGACCGTGCGCAACGACCACGGCCGCTTCGTCGACGACACCTCCTGGGGCCACCACCACGGCCGTGATTTGACCCGCGAGCTCTGCCCAGCACCGGCAGGCGAGCCGACGGGTGACGGCGGTCGGCACCCGCCCGGGCGAGTGCCAAGCCTGAATCACCGGCGGTATGAGCGGGCCGGCGTAGGGCCTGAGCGCCCGGACAAGGACCCCGATCCACGGCTGGCTCGGGGTCCTTGTGGTCGACGACCGTTCTCGTTGCGCGTGTACACCGCCATGGGTGTCTCGTGTGGCGGAGAGGGCAGGATTCGAACCTGCGTGGACCCCATGGGGTCCGACCGTGAGGCATGCTCGCTGGTCCCCGATCAACCACTCCGGGCACCTCTCCTTGTTCCCGGCCGCGAATGTCCCGCGCCGTTCACGTGAACAAGAGTGGCAGGGGCTCCTGACGCTGCACTGATGGGTCACTGATGCGCCTGGCAGCCCCTGGTCGCAGCGGCGCAGGTCCCAGCGGCGCCCGCCCGGCTGTTGCCCGTGCGGCCGTCGCGACTCCAAGGGTGTGCCGCAAGGCTGTGGTGTGGCCGGATGCTGTTCCCGCCGTAGAGCGAGGAGGCATCTATACGGTCTTTCTGTCTGCTGTGCCCTCACCACCGCGGCGAGCGGGGAGCGCCGTCCTTTGCCGCGCTGTGCAGCTGCTCCCCGCCGACCTCGGGGTGCGCGGCGACCGACGTCGGTGCGCCTCCCCTCCAAGATAGGTTCGCCGTGAACTCCCCCCTGCTTTCACACGCGCAGGTGTGTCGTTGGTCCGCCTACGGCCCGGTGTGGAAGAAGCCGGACCCCAGATCCCCGACGACGGCGTCGAGTGGATGCCCACTCACGATGAACGGTCCGTTCCACGGCGCGCTCAGTGCGAAGAGCAGTGCCAGGCTGAGCCCGACCACGCTCCCGACGCCCGTGATGAGCAGTGACGTTCGCAGGCTGCTGCGGAAGGTCAGTGCGCCCGCGTTCACGATCAGGGCCAGTCCGCTGACCACAAGCGTGAGGACGTACAGCGTGGGAACGTCCCGCGAGGCGGCCGCAACACGAGCGCGCCGACTACTGGTGACGCCGTCCAGGGAAACCAGCAACTCCGTGCTCGCCGCCGATCCCAGCTCGGGCCGGGCCGCCTCGGTACGCACGCTCCGCTCCAGCTTTGCGACGGCGCGAGCGGTGGCCGGATCGTCACCGGAGGCTGCTGCCGCGCCCTTCCACTCCCTGGCTCGCGTGGTCTGCAGGTAGTCCCGCAGCGCCCTGTGGATCGGCTCCGACTGGACTTGCGGACTGGTCGCCGCCCACGCCAGACGGGATGCCGAGGCCGCCTCGTCGCTCACCAAGCCCTCCGCAGCGCGCAGATAGCCGGCCTCGCTGGCCAGCGAGAGGGCCGCAAAGATCGCGAAGGCGGCGCCGAGTGTGGGCATCAAGGGCATGGCGATCTGCGGTACCCGTTCCTGTTCCCCGGCTGGTACGAGCGCCCGGACCCCGACCCGCGCCAGGGCCGCGACCAGCAAAGCGAGCAAGAGCCAGCCCACGACCAGCACTACGGTCGGCAGCGAGGTCAACCATTCCACCACATCACCTACAACGCGTTACCGCGAGCACCACTCGGCGGGCCCCACACATCCCGCACGGGCTGGAACTCCTCGTCGATCACCTGCAGCCAGAGCCGCATGATCACAGGCCGAAGCCCTCCACGCCCGCGACGCCCGGCACGTCACCTTGTTGCTTCGGCCGAACAGCCGAACACGTCAGTACGAGCGAGTCCGAGCGGCGTCGGCGATGGCCTGCCGACGCCACCCGCAGTGCTTGGGCGTCCTGGCCGTTGCGAAGCGGGGACTCTGATCGGCCGCGGTGACCTTCGGCGAAGCCCGCGATGGCCAAGGCGGCATCGCGCCGACGGGCGGCGTCGTTCCGCGCGACACGCACCAGGTAACGGCCGGGTGGCGGCAGGCGTGCTGTGTGGGGGATGCGGCCGGCAAGAGAATTTCCGAATCGGAAAGTCGAGACTTGCCGTAGTGGAAACACAAGGTTAGTGTTTCCGGCATGGAAAGTAACGGCGATGTCATCCGTCCGACCCCGCAGCAGGCCCGCGCGGCCTTGGCCGCGCTCGAGCGCGTCCAGGCTTCCACCACCGCTTTGTCCGCCACTCCGTGGCCCCGCTGGTTCGCCGTCGTCCTCACGCTGTACATCGCTGCGATCCCACCGGTCTTCGGGGGCATGATGGCAAGTCCTCAGTGGCTGCTGCCGAAGCTCGCGTGGAGTGTCATCATGGTGGTCGCGACCACGGGCTACTTGGCGCTGTTCGCCATCGCCGCCGCCGGGTGGCGCGAGAAGACCGGTGTGGCGCTGCGCCTGGACGTGTTGCCCAGGAGGGCCACGCTGCCACTGATGATCGGGCTTCCGGTGCTACTGGCCGGGTCGGTGGTGGCCTTCCGTGGCACCGGACAGTTCGTCTGGCTGTTCGCCGCCTCCGGCATCGGCGCTGCGGTGTCCGTCGCCTTCCACCTCGCCTTCGTCCGCCTGCACCGTCAGACCTCATGATCCCCGGCACACGCACCAGCGCAGGCGACCCGATGGACGGCTTCGATGCCACCATCCATGCCCCGAACCGGCTGCGCATCTGTGCTCTGCTCGACACCGCCGACGAAGCCGAGTTCGCTGCGGTGCAAAAGCAGCTCGACGTCTCCGCGTCGGTACTGAGCAAACACGTCACAGTGCTGATGGAGGCGGGATACGTCGAGCAGCGCAAAGCCGTGCGCGACACCCGCCAGCGCGTGTGGCTACGCCTGACCCGCGACGGACGACACGCCTACCAAGCGCATCTCGCCGCCCTCCGCGCCATCGTCGGGCCGTAACCTTGCTCGTGACGACAGACTGCGCCAGGTTTTCCGGCCGGCCGACAGGGCGTACCGGCCATGTCCGGCAGGCGCGTTGGCCGGCTCCTGATGACCTGTCGTATGGCTCCTCGTCACTGTGTGAACAAAGGGACCATGAGCAGGGTCATAGGGCGAGGACACCTTGCGGCAATGGCACTGATGGCCATCGGTGTGACAGCTTGCGGCGGGGGCACGGCGGAGGCGCCCCGAGCGTGGCGGCGGTCGGCCGGAGCCCGGAGCACTCGTCGCCGGCCAAGAAGACGCCGACGACCGCGGTGTACCAGGAGACAGCGACCGCAGCACAGCTGAAGGACGAACTGCTTTCGGCTCCGACCGGGTCCGAGCCGGACCGGACCAATGGACTGGCTCCGCGTACCATCCTCGACCTAGGGTTGTCCCGTAAACGATCTTCGGGCCGACATGGCGGCTGTCCCTTGGCAGTGTGTCGCGCGCCTGGTAGGCGATGGTGAGCTTGTGCAGGCGGGCGATGCCGAGCATGACTGCTGCACGTAGGCTGCCCCATGGTTCGGCCTAGCCACTGGGGCAGGCTCGCCTGGGGGTGATTTACCTGATAGCTCGTCATCGGTCTGCGGCTGCAGTATCAGTGGCTCGCCGTGTGGGCAGGGCTCTGGGGCTGGTCGCCGCTGCGGCGGCCGTGCTGGCGGCGCTGTTGTTGTCGCCGTTCGTGCTGCAGGACGTCTCCGGTTCCAAGGGGGTGGACTGGAAAAGGCTGAGCCAGATCGGCGCGGCGTACGGCTTCACGTCGGCGATCGTCTCGGCGCTTGCGTTGGCTGGTGTTGCTGGTTCGCTGATTGTTCAGAACCGGCAGGCCAGGGCGGAGCAAGTCCAGGGGATTCGCAGCTACTACCTCGAGCTAGTCCGCCTGGAACTTGACGACATGGCGCTTTACCAGCCTGTCTGGGGCGACACGGACATCGCCGATCCCCATGAGCGGAAACGGCATGTCTATGCCGACCTCATGATGAACTATGCGTGGATGGGCTACGAGATCGGGACCATTCGCGAGCCTCTCCTGCGCGATATGCTATCCGGGATGTTCACCGGAGAGGCTGGGCGGTACTACTGGAGCAGGGCCCTAACCTCATGGACCGCCAGTTCGTCAGGAAGCCGTATCGGTCGTCGCTTCCTGGCCATCGTGGGCGAGGAGCACGCTCGCGCTATTGCTGCCGGACCGCCGACGCGCTCGGCCGCCGCCCCCAGTCCGCCTGACGTGCCTGCCGCAGGAGCGGCGCCAGCATGGCGGGCAGCGGCCGGCGCCCTGATTGGCCTGGGTACCGGCTTGGCTCTCGGATCACTTTTGCGAAGCCGACGCTAAGGGCCGTCGGCCGCGAGTTGGATGATCACGGTGTGACTGGTGTGATCACGGCGTCGGAGCCGTCTTGGATAGCCCCGTTCTCCGGGCTGAGCCCGCGCTGCTTTGGGAAGTTGGTGGCCGCGCTGCGGCGTGAGGGGGCCGACGCGGTTGGCCTGGGACGGCCCTGGAGCCTGCCCCTTGAGGACCGAGTACTGCTGGTCACGGCCTACTGACGCACGAACTTGACGATGCGCCAGCTGGCCCTGCTGTTCGGCATCTCGAAGTCTGCGGCAGACCGGATCATCGACCACCTCGGCCCGCTGATGTCTCTGCGGCCGCGACGCCGGTTCTCCAAGGACACCGTGCTGATCGTGGACGGCACCCTCGTGCCCACCCGCGACCACGAGGTAGCCGAGCAGTCCAAGAACTATCGGTACTCCACCAACCATCAGATCGTGATCGACGCCGACAGCCGACTCGTCGTCGTGGTCGGTCGACCGCTGCCCGGCAACCGCAATGACTGCAAGGCATGGGAGCTGTCCGGCGCCAAGGAGGCCGTCGGCAGGACCACGGTGATCGCGGACGGCGGCTACCGGGGCACCGGTCTGGTCATTCCGCATCGACGCGGGCGCGGTCAGACCGAACTGCCGGCGTGGAAAGAGGAACACAACGCCTCACACCGCAAGGTCCGCGCCCGAGTCGAGCATGCCTTCGCCCGCATGAAGGGCTGGAAGATCCTCCGCGACTGTCGCCTGAAAGGCGACGGAGTCCACCACTCCGTGCGCGGCATTGCACGCCTGCACAACCTAGTCCTCACGGGATAACGGCTGGTCCCAACGGTCAGTCCCCTGCGCCTCAACCCGTAGAAGATCGTTTGCGGGACAACCCTTAGGGCCCTGCCCGGCAGACCTTGCTGGAGAAGCCACTGGTTCACGGCTGGGATCGGCATCGTGCTCTACGCGATGTACACCAGCCGCTGAACCCGCGACCACGGTTGTTGACTTGCCAACGTGGGGCGTATCGACGACCTATGAGTCTGTGATGTCTGGATCCGACGCGTACACATGAGCCATTGCCTCGTGATGTGGCACGGTCACGGTAGGCGGCACCTGTCCGGCGTGTATATCTGCAGGGCCATTCAAATTCAGTCCGCAGCAGTAACATTCGAATCCGTCCACCTCTAGCATCACCCACTCGATACCAGCTTCAGCCTCGGAAGAGGATTGAGTGCTGCGGTACTCACCCGAAAGCACACCAGGGTTTCCGCACGAGGGGCAATCGAACCGCACGTGTTTGGGCTCCACGAAAATGTGGAGAGCAGCCGTGGTTCGCAGGGTTGACCGCTCCAGTTCACCTAGTGATGCGAACCGCTCAGCGGCCTCCGTTAGGAGCCTACGAACTCGTTCTCGATGTCGCTGTTCCGCACCGTTCTTGAGACGGTCAGCGTCTGCAAGATGGACGTGCCAAAACGAATACCGATCATACTCCAGGTCAACCAGTAGAGAGTCAACCACTTTCACGAAATCCGCAGCGATCTCTTCGAGATCAAATCCACCAGTGCCGCCGTGAGTTGACCAGTTGCGAGCCTCGATGAAGTTCTCCAACGACTCCTTGGAAACGTCAACCTGCACACCCAGAGCTTGGAGGCGCGCGAACGCAATCTGCAAGCCGACCGTTCTCACCTTGGTGCGCCGCCCCGGAGGCTCCACCACAGCCATCCCGAGGAGCAATGCCAGAGAGTTGAAAGCGTTGGACTGCAGCTCCACCAGAAGCGCCGGACTCCGGCGCGCGAGACACGCCTTGGCCATCCGCTCAGCCGCTACCCCGGCATGCAGGCCAAACAGATCTTCGTCCTCGGCTCGATATGCCTGCATCGCACGGAAGGTGTAGCTCAGCCCGTCGTCCAACAATTTCGCTTCGTCGAACACCCTCTCCCCCTACACTCAGAGTTGGTCTAGCAGACCCTTCCCGCATCCGATCATCGCAGCCTACGGAATAGCCTGCTGGCCATTTACCTGTAGCAGGAGTTGAGCGATCTCCCGACAGCTCGCCCCCCGCAGGACCTGGGTCTGTCGCCAGCCCGCGCCCCCAGAAGGCTGAGAATCCGCGCTGTCCCCCTCCGCAGTTCCGCCGTGAGTCGCGGTCCCTGCCGCAGTCTTCGGCGGACCGACTGGCGTGGTGGCGCATGGTGCTCAACCACGACCTCGCGTCCCGCCGCCTGAGGGACGAGCGTGGGGACGGGTCCCCAGCCGTGGCCGGCGGGCTGGCTAATAGAGCGGCCGCGTCAGCAGTGCAAGCGCGTCGGTAGGGTCGCGCAGCTTCGACCTGCGTTTTCGCAGTGGAGAGGTGCTGTAGTCGTCACCGGATCGGCACGCTGCCTGTCACGCGACGGGATCGGTAGAGCAACTGCCACCGGGTACACCACCGAAGGCACCGGCGTACACCTTCAAAGCCGCCGAACATCAGAACGAATTGACTGTAGTCCTGAAGGGTGACACAGGGCATTTCCGACCTTTGTCGCGCGTCGGCGGGGAAGGGATGCGTCGCCCAGAAGATCGGCGGCGCCCCGCGTGGGTACCGCACGTCAGAAGTGGAGTCGGCCTTGGCACCTGTACCGAACGGCGCCTACATGATCGCCCGTCCTGGTGAGCAGCTGCTCACGATGGAGGGAGGGTCGTCGGAGCCCAAGACCCCCATTGTGCTGCTGCCGCCCACCGGCAACCCCGGCGAGCAGGAATGGCAGCTGGAGGAACTCAGCAACGGCAACTGCACGATTCGCAATCTCAGGAGCGAAACGTACCTTTCCTTCGACAGTGACCCAGAGATCAATAAGCCGGCCGTCGGATACCCCGAGCCCCGCGAGTGGGCGCTCTACCAGAGCGCAAAGCCGCACACCTTCCACATCGTTGTCCCCGGAGGCCCCATCGACGGCCAGGAGCTGGCTCTGGACCTCAGTCTGCTGAGGATCTTCCCGCCCCGCATCGCCCTGAGGCCACTCGACATCGACAACCAACGCCAGGCGTGGACCTTCCAGTTCATGGAGTAGCGGCGTGAACCGAGTGCCCGGGTCGGCGGCCGGCCCGGGCACCACCCTGAAAGGGCAGCCCTGCTCACTACGGCAGCTTGCCGGGTGTCAGGCGCCCCTCGCGTTGGCCGCGGCCCAGGAGCCTGCCCCGCTCGGGACAGGCCCCACAGCGGCGGCGATTATTTACGGGACATCCCTTAGGTGGATGCTCGGTCGGCGTTCCAGCCACCGACGGAGAGAACAACTTCGTCATCACCGCAGGGCACTGCAACTCTGGGCTGGGCTCGGTAGGGGAGGAAAATTCGAACCTGAACGGAACAGATCCCGGCTGGTTTGCCGAGGATGGGCAACCCGTTGGGCACACCGAGCGGCGGGGAGGGCCGGGCGCCGACTTCAGCGTCGTGAGGACCGAGGCTGATCTCGACCCTGAAGATTTCACTAAGGTCGGCGAGGCTTACGACGGCGAGGAGGTGTGCGCGCGTGGCGCCACTTCATTCGCAGCCACGCAGGAAGATAAGTGCGGTGTGGTCACCGACGTGGGCGAGCCCTTCACGTTCCATAACGAGGACGGCAGTCAGCCCACGGTCGACGACCTCATCGATACCGACGTCAATACCCTGGGCGGAGACAGCGGCGGACTGCTCTACGACGAAAATCCCATCAAGCCCTGGGTGTGCTCAGTGGTGGAGGCAGGTTTTACCCCCTGTCCAAGGTGCTGGAACAGAACCCGGACTTGCACTTGGGGGTAGCGCCGGAATCCGGTTCGTGACCCTCTCGGTGCTTGGATCATGCCGAAGACGTGCGTTTGCGTCCAGAGCGTACGTCTTCGGTAGAAGCCTGGGGTTCCTGCCTCCCGCATGACCGGGTCGTCCCAGAGAGCGAGTGGTCCGTCGCCGTGACACATGACGATTAGGAGCCGCTCAACTACGGATAGCAATGATTCCGGGGTCTTCAAAGTTGAGCGATGCGGAGGTGTCCGCGAGCTCGGCGAGTGGTGACGCGCGTGTCCGTAGTCGTTGGTTGTCGGCGTTGCGGAAGCTGAACGAGTTGCGGGCGACGAGCTTGATCACGCGGTTGATCCCTTCGCTCCCGGCATTGCTGTGTCTGGTGTCCAGGAACGCGGCTGTCTCGGGCCACCAGCGGTTGATGGTGGTGGCGAGTTGTCGCAGTTCAGGATTGTCGGATTCCGCGCACCAGGTGAGGAACTTCCAACGGGCCTGGCCGACTTGGTGGCAGGCGGCGTCGGCGTCGGCGTCGGCGCCGGCACGGGCCAGGGCGAGAAGGTTGCGCAGGTTCTCCTTGGCGATCCACGCAGTCAGCAGCGTCTGTCCGATCCTGCCCTGGCTCAGCAGGGTGTTCCACATGGTGGCGAACTGTTCGTCGGTGAGGTACTCGCGGTTGCGGAGCAGGCGGTGGCGGGCCTTCCACTCTGGGTCGGTGGCCCGTCCGCGCCGCCCGCGTACCTCGGCGATGGTGCGGCGCCGGACCATGGAGAGCATCTTTGTGGCGAACTGGACGATGTGGAAGTGGTCGACCACGACGATGGCGTCAGGCAGGCTGGTGCGGATCGCGGCACGGTAGGTGGCCGACGTATCGATGGCGACATGACGGATGTTCTTGCGCCAGGTCAGCGGTGTGGCGGACAGCCAGGCCTGGACGTCGGCAATGGTGCGGCCCTCGACCTGGCCCAGCAGCCCACCGTGGTCCAGTGCGTCGACGAACCCGGTGTGCCACCGATCCCGCGTCAGGCGCCACTTGCCGCTGCCGGGGTCCTGCTCCCACTTCGTCTTGCCCCGCCGGGTCTCGTCGATGTCCAGCACCTTCACCTCGGGCAGCGGGGCCTCGACGACCTCGCGCGCCGATGCACGGAAGGCGCTCGTCATCGTCGGCCAGGACAGATGCAGGTCGTGGGCGGCCTCGATGACCGTTGAGCCGGCATCGCGCACCCGGCGCCCGGCCGCCTCCCGCAACCGGGCAGTGATCCGCGCCCCGGCCGGTATCTGGGTGATGCTTTCGGTGAACGACTTCGTCGGACACGTCGACTCGCGGCACCACCAGCGGTGCTTGTGCCAGAAGAGCTCCAGCTCCCGTTCCCCGTAGGGGATGTCACCCGGCCGGGTCACCGCCGGCCCCTTCACCCGCGAGGCGAAGACCCCGTAGGACGGACAGGCCCGCGCTGCCTCGTCCGTCGTGGTCAGGTGCACCCGACGCGTTCCGTCGGCCAGTGACTCCGCCGGTACGACGGACACGCCGTCGAGACCGAGCAGCAACGTCGTATCGTTGACCAAGCCTGCGGCTCCCCAATGATCCTTCTGTGTAGAGAACAGAAATGATCAACCGGGACCACGGGCGTCTTGCGTTCAAGGGCCAGTCCCGCGCTGCGCATCATTCACCGTGATGAAAAGTCAGCGTGCATGACTAGACGCACCGCTCAACTTCGAAGGCCCAGAGACGGGCTGACCGAAACGCCGGGACCGCGCTCCGGGCCGCCTTCACGGCCTTGAGTTGGATGATCCGGGCTTCGACCACTCGGGGCTCAGCGAGTTTTGCGACCGGATGGCCGAGGAGGGCCGGGCCGATCGGCTACACGCGGTGATGGTCGACTGCCTGGTGGCGACGGGGCTGCTCAAACGGCGCGGGTGACTGCGCACCGACTCCACGCATGTGCTGGCCGCCGTCGGTCGGCTCAGCCGCGACGAATTGGTCGCTGAGCCCCTGTGATTCCTGAAGCCCTTGCCCATTGAGCAATGGACGGATCACTCGGATAACGATGGCGTTTCGGTTGTGTGTCCTCGACGTATCGCGAGCGACGGACCGCCCGGAGAAGAGCCGGAGAAAGCGCCAGCAAGTCGCTCGCATCATCCGGAATAACCCACTGCTGTGCCGTGGAGCGCGCGAAGTGACATAACTCCGGCACGCGGCTGCCCACTGCTCTGGTGACCCCAGCGCCCGGAAGCGCGGCGGTCCTGGTGGTGCTGTCGGGTTTGGCCGCCGCCCGTCGACTGCGGGAGCTGGAAGCCGACCATGATGGCCATGCAGAGTTCTCCTCGGTCGCTGATGAGCTGCGCGAGGCATCGCATTCGACCGTGCCGCCGTCGAAGTGCCGCGAAAAGCTGAGCAACCGACTTACGCAGTGGTAATAACGCGGAGTATGCACAATGTCACCCCGTCCTCTGGTTCGATGAGACACGGACGGTGCGCAAACATGACGGCGATTTGACCACGCCGGAGTCGAGGCACTGTTTTGAAAATTGTTCAGGAACGCAGGGGGATAGGACCGTTATGCGTGAACGTGAGTGGGAAACGGCAGTACGCGAGCCACTGGCGTCGGCCGCGTCGGATGCGACGGTGCTGATACTCGTCGACGGAGCGGCCGGGATGGGCAAGACGCACTTTGCGAGGTGGCTTCTCACACTCCCGGAACTCGGCGGGCTACCTCGCCTGAAGGTGACATTCAAACCTTCGGGCGCCGCAATTCACCAGGAGTTCACCCGCCCGCAAGGGACCGCATCAGCGGCGGCGAAGTCCGGTGCTCCGCGTCGTCCGACAGACACCCGCACAAGCGTCCTCGTGCAGCCGGGGCCGAAGCAGCCCCCCATTTCCTCTCTGGGCGAGTTGGCCGCCTCGTGCGACACGGAAGGGCCGATGCTGCTGGTGGCGGAGGACGTGCACCGTGCGGGCGAGCAGGACGCGCGCGCTCTGCGGACCCTCGTGGAGCATCCTCCGACAGGGCTGCGTGGTGTGCTGACCTACCGCCCCGAGGAGCTGGCGCGCCCCGGGCTGGTGCTGGGCGCCCCCGTGGGTTACCCGGCCGAGATGAGCCTGTTGAGACTGCGGCTCGGGCCGCTCGACGAGGCGACGGTCCGTGCGATGGCGGTGGAGGCACTGGGCGAAGACCGCTGTTCGGCACAGTTCTTCACCCGGCTGTACGAGCGTTCGGGCGGTATCGCCCAGGCGGTGGCCGATCTCCTGACCGAGTTGAGGACGGCCGGTCCGCTTCCGGGCGCGAGACCCACGGTGGTCGGCCGGGACCGGCTGACTGCCCGGCACGTGGACGAGGCCGCGGTACCGGTCCGGCTCACCGAGCTGGTGGTCGGTCGCATGGCGGCGCTGGAGGCGGAGACACGACGCCTGGTGTGGGCGGCGGCCGTCCTGGACGAGGTTGCGACGGAGGACGAGTTGTCGTCCGTCGCGAACCTGTCGGTGGACAGCGGACGTTCCGCGTTGACGGCCGCGTTGTGCGAGGCTGTGCTGCACGAGTTGGGCCTTGGTCAGTACGGGTTCCGTATGCCGATGGAGGCTGCTGCGGTGTACCAGCTGCTGGCCGGCCCGGTGCGACGGGAGCTGCACGGTCGCGCGGCCGCGGTGCTGGAGGCCCGGCGTCCGACGCCCTGGGCGCGGCTGGCCCGCCACCAGCTCGCGTCCGGGCGGACGGCCGACTGGCTGCAGAGCGTGGAGAAGGCCGCGCGCGAGGCCGTGGAGGCCGGGGATCACCAGTCGGCGATCGCGTTGCTCGAGGACACGCTCGCCAACCCGCTGGTCGCTCATCCGAACCGGGCTCGGCTGGCCCTGATGCTCGCCCGCAGCGCGTACAGCGGATTACGCTCCGACCAGACGGTGCAGGTGCTGCGCAGACTCGTCGACGACCCAGAGCTGCCTGCCGCCGTGCGCGGCGAGATCCGGCTCGACCTCGGGCTGCTCCTCGGCAACCAGCTGGGGCAGGCGGCCGAAGGACGCGCCGACCTCATCAAGTCCGTCGAGGAGTTGCGCGGCCATGCGCGGCTGGCGGCGCGGGCCATGGCGGCTTTGGCTCTGCCCTATTGGCCCGATGGCCCGCTGGCCGACAATCTCGCCTGGCTGGCGCGGGCCGGGACGACTGCGGCCGAGAGCGGGGACGCGGTGGTCCAGGCCGCGGTCGCGGCGAACCAGGTGACCGTGCTGCTCAGTGTGGGCGATCCGGACGGGTGGCGGCAGTTGGCGCAGTTCCCCCGGGAAAACGCCGATCCGGAGGTTCTCCAGCATGTGTCGCGTGGTGTGTGCAACGCCGTCGACGCTGCCACCTGGCTGGGCGAGTACACGCGGGCACGCGAGTTGCTGGCCGAGGGGCCGGGACTGGCCCTGCGCAGTGGCTCCGTGTACCAGGAACAGATGGTACGGGGCACTTCACTGCACCTGGACATGGTGACGGGCCGCTGGGCGGGCCTCGCCTCCCGGGCCCGCGCGTACGTGGCAGAGGTCGGCGACACGCCCTTCGCCGCGGGCGACGCCATGCTGGTGCTGGGCGTCCTCGCCATGGCAAAGGGAGAATGGGCTCAGGCCGGCACGTGGTTCTCGGCTGCCGTCGGCTCGTTCGAGGCGAGCCCGGTACCGTTGGCCGCGGCAGCCGCCGGCGGCCGGATCAGACTCGCCCTTGCCCGCGAGGACCTGCAGGACGCGGCCCGGGAGGCGTCCGACGGGTGGAGCGCACTGCGCGCCAAGGGCGTGTGGGTATGGGCGGCCGACCTGGCCCCTTGGGCCGTGGAAGCAACCGTCCGGGCCGCAGAGCCGGCCGTCGCGCGGTACATGGTGGACGAGTTCACGGCGGGCATCGACGGCAAACAGGCACCCACGGCCACCGCGGCACTCATACGGTGCCACGCGCTGCTGGCCCAGGCGGGGGGCACGCTCCCGGAAGCAGCTGAGCTATTCCAGCGCGCCCGTGCCTGCTACCAGGCACATCCCCGGCCCTACGACGCGGCTCTGATGGCGGAGGCCGCCGGACGATGCGCCCTGGCAAGCAGTCCCCAGACCACTGCGGGAGTGGCGGAACTGGCCGATGCGGCCCGGGAGTTGGAAGCGCTGGGTGCGGCATGGGACGTGGCCAGGGTGCGTGCGGAACTGCGGGCTCATCCCGGCGCCGAACGGCCTGCCCGGGGCCGGCCCCGGTACGACGAGCGGCTGTCACCGCGCGAGCATGAGGTTGCGGAGCTCGCCGGTGCCGGCCTGAGCAACCGCGAGATCGCAGCCACGCTGCATCTGTCCCCGCGAACGGTGGAACAGCACGTCGCCCGGGCCCTCAGGAAGCTGGGCGTCGCCTCGCGCAATGACCTTGCGCCGAAGACCCACGACAAGCGCGTACGGTGATGACGGGTGGCCGGCCGCCGTGCTTGCCCTTGAGGGCCGCGCTGTCGAGCCCCTCCCGCGTCGACTCCCGGATGTTCTCCCGCTCGGTCTCCGTCATCGCCGCGAAGAACGCGAACAGCAGCTTCCCCGGCACGGTCGGGTCGTAGATGCCGGGCTGGCCAGCGCGGCGAGTTCGGCGGCGTCCCGGCCGAGGCGCTTCATCTCGTACACCTTGAAGATGACCCGGCAGTGGGGGGCGTGCGCCTTGACCTCCCGCGCCGTCCGCAGCGCCTCCTCGAACCGGGGGCGGACCCGTACGAAGGGGCGGCAGGGCTGGCGCGGCGCCCGCGGAGGTTGGAGCCGCAGTGCTGCTGCCGCAATCGAACAGTGCCAGAGAGCGGTGCCTCCCGAAGTCGTGGATATCTGCTGTCCCCTCTCATGAACAAAGCCAGCCAGGAGAAGCCCTGAGCCCGCCACGCCTGGCGCATGGGTCATTCACTGGGCTGCGGCAGCCCTTAGACGAACGGATACGGGAAGTCCGGGTTGTCGAACTCCGACTTCATGCGGTACCCGAAGCCGGCCAGGATCCCGACGACGGTCGTCGTCAGCGCGGCGGCTTCGAACGCCGTCGCCGCCTCGGAGTTCTGGGCCTTCGCCAGCCGGTCCTCTTCCGGCACGTACCAGGACAGGAAGACCCCCATCGACTCCGCCCCGAGACGCAGGACGAGACCGCCGGCCACGGGGGAGTGATCGTCGCTGTCGTCGACCAGATAGGCCAGGACGCCGACCTTGGCGAGGTCGGCGCAGACCGCCGCGGCGAGCCGGGCGCGCGGGTGCCCGTCGTAGCTGCGGAGTTGGGGCGGCAGAAGGTCCATCACGGCAGGGTAAGGAGTCCGCCCGCAGCGCGATAGGCCGCCTACTCGCCGACGAAGCCCGGTTGCCGCCAGTGGACCCAACGGGGGCAACCGGGCTTCGCCGGCCGGCGCGCACGAGGACGACGCCCCTCTCAGCGCGGAGAACGTCAGTTAGGGGGCTCGTCTCGTTCGATGACGCTGGGGAGCGTCCGGTGTACCCGCCGTCGGGTGCGAACACGCTGCCATCCGGTGGTGGTGGCCAGCAGTACCAGCCCGGCAACGACGTTGCCGACGACATCGTGGATGACGAAGTCGAACAGCGCTGCCAGGAGGGGGACCGGGTCATCGCTGCACCACCGCCTGCCGCGCCTGCTGTGCTCGCTGGTGGAGGGCCGCGGCCAAGCGGTCGTCCGGGCCAGGCGTCGGGAAATCGCCCGTGTGGTCCCGGTACTGCTTGTGAAAGAGGGCCCGGTGCTCGCGCAGACGGCGCCGCGCTCGGTAGATCCGGTCGGCAACGATCTTGGCGGTGATGCCGAGCGTTTCACCGATCTCGGCACAGTCGTACCCGTCGTAGACCACGCGGAGCATGTGGCGGGTGTACTTCGGCAGGGATGCCAAGTACCGGTTCAACCAGGACGGACTCGTCCTCGAAGAGGGAGCTTCCTGTCAACGGTCCCCTTTTCGTGGCTCGGAGGCCGACAGAGTCGATCGCGCACCGCGACCAGTCCAGGTCGCCGCACATGCCGAGCTCGTCGAGGACGACACGGTGGAGCCGAGTCCGGCTTCAGTCCGGCCAGCGCGGCATCCAGCCGGTCGAGTTCCTCGTCGGCCGTCCCCGCTCCCGGCGCGCCTTCGACAGTCAGCAGC
>NZ_JBFAET010000161.1:0-20358 GCF_040642095.1 Streptomyces sp. NPDC020362 | reverse complement strand
GCGAACCGGCGGCCCTCGCCCGGGTCGCCCGCGGCCCGGCCGAACTCCTCGGCCGGGTCCTGCTGGTGCGAGAGGACGGCACGTACGAGGGCGGTCTGGGCGGGCACCCGGAGCTGGACCGGAGGACGGCGGCCGAGGCCCGGGCCCTGCTGGAGACCGGGCGCACCGGCACGGTGGACATCGCCGAGGACGGATCGCACTGTCCCGGCGGTCTGACCCTGCTGGTCGAGTCGAACGTGCCGCCCCCGCGCATGATCGTCTTCGGTGCGGTGGACTTCGCGTCGGCGCTGGCGCGCGCCGGCAAGTTCCTCGGCTACCACGTGACCGTCTGCGACGCCCGCCCCGTCTTCGCCACACGGGCCCGCTTCCCCGACGCCGACGAGGTCGTCGTCGACTGGCCGCACCGATATCTGCGGCGCACCGGGACCGACGCGCGCACGGTCCTGTGCGTGCTCACCCACGATGCGAAGTTCGACGTACCCCTGCTGAAGACGGCGCTCGGGATGCCGGTGTCGTTCGTCGGCGCGATGGGCTCGCGCCGCACCCACGAGGAGCGCAATCGGCGCCTGCGCGAAGAGGGTGTGAGCGAGCGCGAGCTGGCCCGGCTGCGCTCTCCGATCGGCCTCGACCTCGGCGCCCGTACGCCGGAGGAGACCGCCCTGTCGATCGCGGCGGAGATCGTCGCCGCCCGGCGGGGCGGGACGGGCGTTCCCCTGACCGGCTCGAAGACCCCGATCCACCGCGACCGGCAGGGGCCCGGCGGGGCGACGGCCGCCTGAGCACATGCCTCGGCGGTCCGGGAGGACCCGAGGCCCTGACCGCTCAGTCGTTGGGGCAGAGGACCCGAGGCCCTGACCGCTCAGTCGTTGGGGCACAGGACGAAGTCGTCGTGGGCGCGCCGGGTGAGGTCGTCGCCGAGCCCGGTGAGCGCCTCACGGATCCGGCGGAGGTGGGCGGTGGTCAGCTGGAGCGGGGGCTCCTCGGGCTGGTAGGTGGTGCGGACCGGGTAGTCCACGCCCGGCTCGGTGGTCATCTCGATGTGGCAGCCGAGCACATGCGTGACCGGCCGCCGGTCGGCGAACTCGATCAGGCGGTCGATGCTGCGGGTGAACTCGGTGACGTCCTCGATGTAGAGCCGGCCGGGATAGACGCTGTCACCGGTGAGCAGGAGGCCGGTGGCCGGGTCGAAGTAGGTGACGGCCGCCTCCTGGTGACCCGGGGTGGCCAGACACTCCAGCACCCGGCCGCCCAGGTCGACGGCGGCGACGGCGTCCGGGTCCGTGTCGAAACCGAAGTACCGCCAGGCGGTGGCGCGGTCGGCGCCGACCACCGCGGTGTCGGGACGGCCCGTGAACTGGCCGTCGCCCGCGACGTGGTCACCGTGCCCGTGGGTGTGCAGCACGAGCAGCTGGTAGCCGTCCCGGGGATGCCGGGCGAGCCAGTCCGCGAGAAGCCCGTCGACCACCCGGCGCAGCGGGAAGAACTCGGCGGCCTCGGTGGCGCCGGTGTCGATCAGCACGGCCCGTTCGTTGCCGCAGAGCAGGAACAGGAACGGCGCCTCGTAGTGGACCGCCATGTTCTGCCGCAGGATGAACGTGTGCTCGTCGTAGGCGTGGACCTGGATGTCGGGGTCGGTGTTGTGCTTGGCCGACGGCGAACCGTGGATCCACCGCACGTCCAGCGCGCGGGCCTCGGGAGCGGTGCGGGTGAAGTCGATCGGGTGCGTGCCGTTGTCCACGATGCCTCCGTGCGTGTGGCGTCCTGACGGGCCGGGTACGGCCCACATCTCGTGCGGGGCACGTACGAGCATGCGCCGGGAGGCGTCACCACGCCCCCGATCGAGCGGGCGGGCGTGCACCGGCCGCCAGGGCGGGCACGCACACACCGGCCGTTCGGGCGGTGCTCGCGGGCAGCGGCCCCTCCGGCGTCATCCGGGCTCGACGTCCCCGCTCCCGCCCGCGCCCGCGCCCGCCCCGGCCGCGGCCGCGGGCGGGGCGGGGGCGACCCGCTCGTCGGCCAGCAGACAGGCGGTGAGCGCCGCGGTGTCGTCCTGCAGCTGGTTGTGGCTGTAGGCCAGCAGGTCGTTGTGGAGCTGTTCCAGCAGCTCGCGGGGCGAGAGAGGCCCCCAGGAACGCAGGCGCTGGAGAAGGGGGTAGAACGACCCGCCCGGGTCGCGGGTCTCCGTGATGCCGTCCGTGTACAGCAGGAGCTGGTCGCCGGGCAGGAAGTCGTAGACATCGACCTGGTACGGGTCCTCGACGAGCATGCCGAGGTTCAGCGGCGGTGCCGACCGCCCGCGGTCCAGTTCGCGTACCTCGTCCCGGCGGATGAGGACGGGCGGCGGGTGGCCGCAGTTGACGACGCGGACGACCCGGCCGTCCGCGGGGACCTCGGCGAAGACGGCGGTCACGAACCGTTCGCCCAGCTCGCTTCCGCCCAGTTGTGCCGCCCTGCGGTCCATGCTCGTCTCCACCCGGCCCGCCAGGGTGGGAAGATCGGCCTCGTCGTGCGCGGCCTCGCGGAACGCGCCGAGCAGGGCGGCGGCGGTCTCGACCGCGACCAGACCCTTGCCGCGGACATCGCCGATGAGCAGCCGGACCCCGTACGCCGTGGGGACGGCCTCGTAGAGGTCGCCGCCGATGCGTGCCTCCGCGTCGGCGGAGAGGTAGAGGCTCTCCAGGAGGAGGTTGCCGATCCGGTGCGGTACCGGTCTGAGCAGGACGCGCTGCGCGATCTCCGCAACGAAGCGCACATCGGCGAGCGTGCGCTCCCGGCGGGTCCGATGGGCGGCCAGGATCGTGCCGAGGGCACCCACCAGGGCGGTGCAGATGTACGAGGCCACGTAATGGCGGTCCCACAGATAGCCGACGGACCGGCCCGCACAGCACGGGGTGCCCGCCAGTACCCCCTCGAACAGGACCGAGAACACCGTCGCACCGGCGACCACGAGGGGCCCGTGGGCGAATGCGGTCACCAGCGGCACGACGATCAGCGCGAAGCTCACCGGCCAGTCCGCAGGCGTCAGGGGCTCGATCACCAGAAGGGCCACGACGTACAGAACCGGAAGCCAGCGCATCCACGGCGGGGGCGCGGGAAGCCGGTACCGCACGACCGCGCCGGCCTCCGGCGCCCGGCCGATACGCCTGGTGTGCCCGTGCCTCACCCGCCACTCCTGCGCGCGGACACCGCCGGAGCTGCCCGGACGACCCGGACGGCGAGACGTACAGGCGGACGACACGCCTGACGGTTCGGCTTTCGCGGCCTTCGCACTCCGGACTCCTGTCACACGACCCCGACAAGAGGTCCAGCCTCCTGCGCCCGGTCGCGGCACACCGGCGATTGCTCCACTTGGCGGCATGTTCCGTCGCACGGTCCGACGGCGCCGAAGAGGCGGTCGCCACGGCCCCGGAATCCGTTCGGAGCAGCCGTCCGTACGAGGCGGGGAGTATAGTATTCATCGAGTGATGAATTACTGGTCGCGTGAAGGGCGGAACTCCCATGGAACGGACCACATGCTGTGTCGTGGGAGGCGGCCCCGCGGGCATGGTGCTCGCCCTGCTGCTGGCCCGATCCGGTGTCGCGGTCACGGTGCTGGAGAAGCACGCCGACTTCCTGCGCGACTTCCGTGGCGACACCGTCCACCCCTCGACCTTGGCCCTGCTCGACGACCTGGGCCTGGCCGACCGCTTCGCCCGGCTGCCGCAGCGCCGGGTGCGCACCGTCCAGCTGCCCGTCGGAGCCGGCCGCTCCATGGCCACGGTCGGGGACCTCTCGGTGCTGCGCGGCCCCTACAACTACGTGGCGATGGTGCCCCAGTGGGACCTGCTGGACCTGCTGGCGGAGGAGGCCGGGCGCGAACCCTCCTTCCAGCTGCGGATGAACACCGAAGCCACGTCCTTCCTCATCGAGTCCGGACGGGTGAGCGGGGTGCGCTACCGCACCAGCGACGGCCGCACCGGCGAGCTGCGCGCCGTCCTCACCGTCGCCTGCGACGGCCGTGGATCACTGGCCCGTTCCCGGCCGGAACTGGGACTGCACCGCTTCACCTGCCCGATGGACGCCTGGTGGTTCCGCCTGCCGCGCCACGAGGGCGACCCGCGCGGACTCGTCGGCGGGGCCGGCGACCGCTTCCTGACCGCGATGATCGACCGCGGCGACTACTGGCAGTGCGCCGCACTCATCCCCAAGGGCACCGACGCGCAGCGCCGGGCCGCCGGCCTCGACCGCTTCCAGGCCGACTTCGCCTCCGCCGTCCCCTGGATCGCCGACCGCACCCACGCCCTGCACGCGTGGGAGGAGGTCAAGTTCCTCGACGTACGCCTGGACCGCCTGCGCCGCTGGTACCGCCCCGGCCTGCTGTGCATCGGCGACGCCGCGCACGCGATGTCCCCGGTCTTCGGCATCGGGATCAACCTCGCGGTCCAGGACGCCGTGGCCGCCGCCCGCCACCTGGCCGAGCCGCTGCGCCGCGGGACGGTGGCCCTGCACGACGTACGCGGCGTGCAACGCCGCCGCCGTCCCACCACGGTTGCCACACAGGCGCTGCAGCGGGTGGCCCATGCCCGCGTCATCGCCCCCGTCCTGCAGGGCCGGCCACCGCTCGGCAGCGCGGAGCGGGCCGAACGCCTGGCGCGTCTGCTCACCGGGTCGCGCTGGGCACGCCGTCTGCCCGCGTACTTCATCGGATACGGCGCACTGCGAGAACGCCCGCCCGCCCCGGCCCTCCGCCGGCCCTAGACAGTGGCACCATGGTGGTGAGCATCACCCTGGACAGGGGGCGTTGGCCATGGCCGCATCACCATCGTCGCCCGCTTCCGTATCCCATCGCCCGGGACTGAGGCGCGAGATCGGCTTCATCGGACTCATCTGGGCGTCCGAGGGCTCGATCATCGGATCGGGCTGGTTGTTCGGCGCCCAGGGCGCCTTGGGGGCGGCCGGACCCGCGGCGATCATCTCCTGGGCCATCGGCGGCCTCGCGATTCTGATTCTTGCGCTGGTCCACGCCGAACTGGGCGGAATGTATCCGGTCTCGGGCGGCACCGCCCGCTTTCCGCACTACGCCTTCGGCGGAGCCGCGGGCGCGTCCTTCGGCTGGTTCTCCTGGCTGCAGGCGGCCACGGTGGCACCCATCGAAGTGCTGGCGATGATCACCTACGCCCAGCACTACTCATGGGCGAGCGGCTGGGAGAAGGTTCAGGGCGGCGAGCACGTCCTGACCCCGCCCGGAATCGCCGTAGCGGTGGGCCTGATGGCGGTCATCACAGCCGTCAACTTCCTCAGCATCCGTCTGCTGGCACGCACCAACAGCGCGGCGACCTGGTGGAAGGTCGGCGTTCCGCTGCTGACGATCTTCGTGTTCGCCGTCGCCCAGTTCCACGCGAGCAACTTCACGGCGGCCGACGGATTCGACCCCTACGGAGCCAAGGGCATCCTGTCCGCCGTCTCCACCAGCGGCATCATCTTCGCGCTGCTGGGCTTCGAACAGGCCGACCAGCTCGCCGGGGAGAGCGCCAATCCCAAGCGTGACATCCCGCGCGCGGTGATCGGGTCGATCGTCCTCGGCATCGTGATCTACATCCTCCTGCAGGTGACCTTCCTCGCCGCACTGCCCGCGTCCCAGATCGGCAGTCACTGGGCCACTTCCGCGTTCAATGCGCTCAGCGGTCCGTTCGCCCAGGTCGCCACCCTCATCGGCCTCGGCTGGCTGGCGACGGTCCTCTATCTCGACGCCGTGATCTCACCTGCCGGCACCGGCCTGATCTACATCACCGGCTCCTCCCGCGTCTCCTACGGCCTCAGCCGCAACGGCTACGTGCCCTCCGTGTTCGAGGCCACCAACCGGCGTGGCGTCCCCTGGGCGGGGCTCATCACCGCCTTCGTGATCGGCTGCATCTGCTTCCTGCCCTTCCCCAGCTGGCGCTCCCTCGTCGGGCTGATCACCAGCGCCAGCGTGCTCATGTACGCCGGAGCGCCGCTCTCCTTCGGGGTGTTCCGCAACCGGCTGCCGCAGGCCCACCGGCCCTACCGCCTGCCCGGAGGCAGCTGGATGTCGCCGCTGGCCTTCGTCGTCGCCAATCTGCTGATCCTGTGGTCGGGGTGGACCACCGACTGGAAGCTCGGCGTCGCCATCCTCATCGGCTACGTCGTCCTGGTGGCCAACCGGGTGTTCAGGATGAACCCGATCACCCCTCAACTCGATCTGCACGCCGCCCAGTGGCTGCCCGCCTACCTGGTCGGCATGGGCCTGATCGTCTACCTCAGCGACTTCGGTCCGCTCAAGCACCCCTGGTTCCCGCTGTGGTGGGACATCGGCGTCACCGCGGCCTTCAGCCTCGCCGTCTACTACTGGGCCCTCGCGGTCGCCCTGCCGACCGAGAAGATCCAGTCGCTGATCGACCAGGTCGTGGTCCCCGAGGAGGAGGACATCCTCTGACCCGGGAGGGCCGCCGTATCGCCCGCTTCCTCTACCAGGGCCAGTACTCGAAGCCGTTGCCGGTGTACCAGTCGAGGCGGGTGCTGCCGCAGACACCGCTGTGGAAGTCGAGGAAGTCGGAGTAGACGGCCTTGACCGACCTCTTGGGAAAGGTCACGGAAATCTCGGTGGTGAGGGTGCCTCGCGCGGGAACGGTTCCCAGGGACAGGCTCCCGGAGTTCCACAGGGGGAGCGAGCCGTTGGTCTTCGCGTTCCAGCGCAGGCTCGCCTTGTGCCAGTGCCCCTTGCCCACGCGCCACTGCACGAGGGGGGCCGGTCCGCGATTCTTCATGAGGTTGCCGATGGCGAAGACGTACGTCGCCCTGGTCAGCGCCACGGCTTCCTTGTTGCGGACACGGATACGGGCGTGCAGCGGCACATCGGGGCGCCGGGCGGTGGGAACCGCTGAGCCGGCGGCGTCGGCGGCCGAGACCGCCCCGTACGAGCACGCGTAGGCAGCCGCCGCGGTGGCCTGCGGCTGAGCGGCCGCGGCACCGGCGACGCCGGGAAGCGTGCCAAGGATGCCGGCCGTGGCAACAAGAGCGGCTCTGCCCCGAACGTTGGCTCTCATCATGTCCCCCTCAAATCCCTGATCAACGGGCGTCATCATAGCCACAAAAGACTCATCCGAAGTCCACGGTGTCATCAGTCCGATCGGAAAACGGCCCTGCCGATTCCGCTGCCGGTTGCCGCTGTAAAGGTTTGGAAATCCCGCTCGGCGGAGGGCCCGCACGGGGATGATGAGGCGTGCACTCGCTGCGAGGGGGGCGGCCATGGAGCTGCGTCATTTCAGATATTTCATCGCCGTGGCGGAGCAGAACAGTTTCACCAGAGCCGCCGCCCGTCTTCATGTGTCCCAGCCGGCACTCAGTCAGCAGATCCGGGATCTGGAGCGGGAATTGGGAGTGGACCTGTTGTGCCGGGGACCCGGGGGAGCCGTGCCCACTCCGGCGGGTGAGGTCTTCTACGACCGTGTCCGCAAGGTGCTGACCGAGGTGGACGAGGCGGCCGGTGCCGCCAGGCGGGCAGCGCACGATCGCGTCACGCTACGCATCGGAATCGCGCTTCCGCTGCCCATGGAGATCCATGTCCCCGTGCTGAGCGCGTTCGCCGAGGCATATCCGCAGGTGCGCCTGGCCTGGCGGGAGATCGGGTTCGCCGAGTGCGATCAGCCACTGATCAACGGGGAGATCGATGTGGCCCTGATGCGACTGCCCGTCGATCCCGAGCTGTTGGTGTGGGAGCAATTGATCGACGAACCGCACGGTCTGGCTGTTCCGGTCGGTCACCCGTTGAACGACGCCCCCGAGGTCAAACTCGCGGACGTGATCGACGAACCCCTGCCTCTGGTCGACTCGGTGGTCTCGAAACGAATGCGGCGGTACTGGCAGTTGTACGCGCAGCGCAATGACCTCCCGCCGCAGTTCGTCGGCCAGCCCGTCGGAACGCCCCAGGAACTCCTGTTGTCGGTCAAGCTGAACCGAGTGGTCTGCCCAGGGCCCTACACATGCCGGAACATCCCTCTTCCGGCGGGTGTCCGGATCGTGGAACTGTTCGACCTGCCCCGAGCGGTGACCGTGGCAGCCCGCCGACGCGACGATCAGCGCGAACTGCCGCTGCAGTTCTCCGAACTGGCATCTCTGACCGCCCGTCAGACCATCCGGGATTCCCGGTAAGCCATAACCGCTGATTATCGGCCATAGGAAAGCGGACTTCGACACCGGCCGCACCGTTCCAAGATGCTGGTTTCCGGTCCACTCGGACCCCGCTGACTTTGGAGCCCCGTATGCGACTTCGGCGCTGCATGCCCCTGACCGTGGCCGCGGCCACCATTGCGGCCCTCCTCACCGGTCTGGCCCCCGAGGCCTCCGCCCGCCCGAGCGGCCTGGTCCGCGATCCGGGTTTCGAGGAGCAGAACAGCCGTACAGTCTCCGGCGCATGGAAGGGAGAAGGACCGGACTACAAAGGCATCGACACAGACCTCGGATACCAGAAGACCGGTCGGAAGAACGCGTTCATCCGTACCTCCAGCCGCAACTGGAACGCCATCGCCCAGACGCTGACGGTCAAACCCCAGACCGTGTACCACCTGGAGGGCTGGGTGCGGACCTCGGGCAACTACACCACCGGATACTTCGGAGCGCGCGGAAGCAATGGCCGCACGATCGTCCAGAAGAACTTCGGCAAGGTCCTCACCAACGGCGCCTACCAGTACCTCTCCATGGCCTTCAACTCCGGCACCAACACCTCCGTCACGCTCTACGCGGGCTACGTCGCCCCCGGCGCGGACTCCTGGGTCCAGATCGACGACATCGACCTCGCCGACAGCCCCTACGGCAACTGGGCCGGTTACGTGGTGCCCAGCAGCCCCGTCAACGCGGCGCCCCACGCCGTCACCGCAGTGTGGACCGAGCCCGCCTTCATCTGCCAGGACAACCCCGACAACCACCTCAGCGTCTGGGTGGGCCTGGACGGGCTGGACACCAGCGACACCGAGAGCCTGGTCCAGGTCGGCGTCCATGCCGCCTGCCGCGGCGGCCTCTACCCGGAGCATCGAGCGTTCTGGGAAGTCATCGACGCGGGCGCCGACACGCGTGAGCAACCGGTCCCGATGGTCGTACAGGCCGGGGACCGCATCTCGGCCTCAGTCGTCCGAAGCACCGCCGATCCCGCCGACTACATCCTCACCATCGACAACCTCTCCCGGCCGGGACAGCGCCAGACGCTCACCAAGAGGGCGCCCGACGCACGCTCGGAGAGCGCCGAGATCATCGCGGAGCGCCCCGATGTCACCCTGGGCGCAACGTGGCCGACGACCGTCAACATCCCGTTCTCCTACGTCACGGTCGACGGCGCGCCGCTCGGCGCCCACGACGCACTCGCACTCCGCAGCCGGCAGTTCGACAAGGGGATCGACTACGGCCCCTCGCCCGCCACCACCGACAGCGGCGGCTACAGCAACTTCACCGTCTCCTCTCACCAGGGGTAGGTTCCATGTCTTGCGCCGACACACCCTCGATATCGCGCCGCACACTGCTGACCGCGGCGGCCGGAAGCGGGCTCGCGCTCGCTGCCGGCGCCACCGTCACGCTGGCGACCGCCTCACCCGCCCAGGCCTGGCAGCACCTGTGGACGTGGTGCCACCAGTGCAGCCAGCTGTGGTTCTCCGGCAACGGCAGCGGATACTGCCCGGTCGGCAGTGGCGTCTTCGGCTGGGACCACGGGCACCAGAGCGCCGGCAGCGGCGACTACGTGCTGCTCTACGACACCGACCCGGGCGTCGGCGACACCTACTGGAGGTGGTGCCGCGCCTGTGCCGCACTGTGGTCGCAGGGGTGGTGGGACAGCGGGCGGACGACCTCGTACTGCCCCAACAGCAAGGTCTCGCTGCGCTGGCACAACTGGTCCGGCTCGGGCAACTACAAGATCGAGGCGCTGCCCGACGGCGTCAACGGGCCCGGTGGCCAGCGGAAGTGGTTCCTGTGCATCAAGTGCTCCGGCCTCTTCTTCACCGGCAACGGCTCCAACGGCACCTGCCCCGCCGGCGGCGCCCACCAGCACTGGCTCCCGCCCCAGCCCCAGATCGGCTACGAGTACGTACTGCGCGAGCGTTGAGTGCGTACTCCCAGGCCTCCCTGCGGTGATCAGCGCTGAGCGGAGCGATCCCTGTACGGGTTCGGTACCGATCGGCAATGACCCCTGGGGTTCGGCACCGATTGGCTCTGTCCACGGGAGCGGAGAGCCACTGGGCACCGGCGGCAAGGGGCGGTGCAGCGTGAGCCCGGGCTCGGTTCGGGCTCACCGTGGAGGGGCCGAGCCGCTCGATGACCTCGCGCATCTCCTCCCCGTCGGCTTCGTAGGGTCGAGCGTGTCCAGCGTGATCAGCCGCCATCCGTCGACCGTGCTTGCCGCTGCCCGCTCACCCGCCGCTCCCGCATACACCGCCTCGGGCTGGACGTGGCCGCTGCCGAGCACATCGGCGGACGCGGTGCGGTCGTCGTGGTTGCCGGTCGTGAAGAAGACTCTCGCGCCTCGTCGGCCGGCGCATTCGGACAGCATCCCGCGCGCCCGCTCGTACGCCTCGCGGGAACCGTCGTCCGCGACATCGCCGGTGACCACGATCGCGTCGAGGTCGTGCAGGTGGTCCAGTTCGGCCGGCAGGCGGCGGAGTGCCGCAGTGCCGTCGGCCCCGTCGGTGTCAGGGCCACCCGACGGGTCGCGATGAGTGTCGGAAAGATGCAGGATCTGCATCGACCGACGTCAGCCTGCGGCGCCCACGCCGGGCCATGGCCTTTCAGGCACGCTCGGTGGATCCGGCGGAAGATCCGGCCGCCACGACAGACCCGGACCAGGCGCTTTGCATAAAGATGCGATTCATGGCATAGTCTTCCCATGTCCAAGGTCCTCACCTCCCTCCCCGTCGGCGAGCGCATCGGCATCGCGTTCTCGGGCGGCCTCGACACGTCGGTCGCGGTTGCCTGGATGCGCGACAAGGGCGCCGTCCCGTGCACGTACACCGCCGACATCGGCCAGTACGACGAGCCCGACATCGACTCGGTGCCCGGCCGCGCAAAGACCTACGGCGCCGAGGTCGCGCGGCTGGTCGACTGCCGCGAGGCGCTGGTCGAGGAGGGCCTGGCCGCACTCGCCTGCGGTGCCTTCCACATCCGCTCGGGCGGGCGCCCCTACTTCAACACCACGCCGCTCGGCCGCGCCGTCACCGGTACGCTCCTGGTCCGGGCGATGCTCGAGGACGACGTACAGATCTGGGGCGACGGCTCCACCTTCAAGGGCAACGACATCGAGCGGTTCTACCGCTACGGCCTGCTCGCCAACCCGCACCTGCGGATCTACAAGCCCTGGCTGGACGCGGACTTCGTGACCGAACTCGGCGGCCGCAAGGAAATGTCGGAGTGGCTCCTCGCCCACAACCTGCCCTACCGCGACAGCACGGAGAAGGCGTACTCCACCGACGCCAACATCTGGGGCGCCACCCACGAGGCCAAGACCCTGGAGCACCTGGACACCGGCATCGAGACCGTCGAGCCGATCATGGGGGTGCGGTTCTGGGACCCCGACGTCGAGATCCTCACCGAGGACGTGACGATCGGCTTCGAACAGGGCCGCCCGGTGACGATCAACGGCAAGGAGTTCCCCTCCGCCGTCGACCTGGTGATGGAGGCGAACGCCATCGGCGGCCGCCACGGCCTGGGCATGTCCGACCAGATCGAGAACCGGATCATCGAGGCCAAGAGCCGCGGCGTCTACGAGGCTCCGGGCATGGCCCTGCTGCACGCGGCATACGAGCGCCTGGTCAACGCGATCCACAACGAGGACACCGTCGCCCAGTACCACAACGAGGGCCGGCGCCTCGGCCGGCTGCTCTACGAGGGTCGCTGGCTGGACCCGCAGGCGCTGATGGTGCGCGAGTCGCTGCAGCGCTGGGTCGGAGCGGCGATCACCGGCGAGGTGACCCTGCGGCTGCGGCGCGGTGAGGACTACTCACTCCTCGACACCACCGGTCCGGCGTTCAGCTACCACCCGGACAAGCTCTCCATGGAGCGCACCGAGGACTCGGCGTTCGGCCCCTCGGACCGGATCGGCCAGCTCACCATGCGCAACCTCGACATCGCCGACTCCCGCGCGCGGCTCGAACAGTACGCGGTCCTGGGCATGGTCGGCAGCGGTCACCCCACGCTGATCGGCGCGGCACAGGCCGCCTCGACCGGTCTGATCGGCGCGATGGACAGGGGCGGCGCCGAGGTGATCGCCTCGCGCGGCGAGGCCGCCGAGGAAGAGGAGACGATGCTGGACCGCGCCGCGATGGAGTCCGGCACGGACTGACACCGGCAGTCACCTGTTCAGCAGTCACCTGTGCACGGGCAGTGGGCCCGGCGGGTGTGCTCCGCCGGGCCCACTGCCGCTGCAGCTCGCAAGGACCTGCCTCGGTGTCACCACGTCGCGCACGGGCCTCGTAGAGTTCGTGGGGATGAAACCAGACGACACACCCGACTCCGTTCTCCCGATGCTGACTTCCGCGCAGGCCTCGCACCTGCGGACGCTGGCCGCCCCCTACGCCCAGGACGGCCACCACCACTCCCTGCACAATCTCGCACACATATGCCGCAAGGCGCCCGAGGAGCGGTGGCCCGGCCTGGTCGCCGCACACTTCGCCCGGCTGCAGCAGGCGAGCAAGGGCGACGAGAGCGCGGAGGAACTGCTGCGCGGCGTGCATGCCCGGCTGCTGCCCGCCGAGTCGCTCACCCCCGAACTCGCCGGCGCTCTGCGCTACGCCCGTGTGGTGGCCGACGGACTCGTCTTCGCCTATGCCCTCGACGGACCCACCAGCGTGCGGATCCTCACCGACCGCGACGTGGAGCGCGCCGGGATCGAGGAGCTGGGCCGGGCGGCGTACACGAATCTGATGCGCGTGCCTGTCCAGCACGACGAAGTGCCCGTCGAAGGGCGGGCGAGGCTGCACTCCCTGTACGGAGACTCCCCGTTCACTGCCGGCAAGGCACTGTTCCTGGACGCAGCGGCCCGGCAGGTCGTCGGCGAGCCGCTCCCCGACGCCGGCGCTCTCGTCGTCGTACCGACGCGGCACAACCTGGTGTACCACCCGATCGCCGACGGCTCCGTCGTGGACGCCGTCAACAGCCTTGCCGCATACGCTCTCGGCGCTCACGAGGACGGGCCGGGCGCGCTGTCACCGCGGGTGTACTGGTGGCACCGCGGCAGCCTGACCTCGCTCACGGTCATCGACCGCGACACCCTCACCTTCTCCCTGCAGCCGCCCCCGCAACTGCTGGGCCTGATGAAGGGCCTGGTCCGCCTCGACCGCGCCGGCCGGCTGGCCCCGCGTACCGCGGCCGAGGCTCCCGACCCGGTCGAACTCACCCGCACCACAGCCGAGTCGATGGGACGCCTCGGCCAGGACCCGGCAGGACTGGCCGACGCCTTCGCGTCCGCCCTCGCACTCGCCCACGCCCGCTGCGCCGCCGATCCCCGAGCGGCGCACATCGACACCTGGGACGCATGGGCCACCGCGGTCCAGCTGGGTTCCGCACTGTTCACCGGTGCCCAGCCGCAGGAGTGCCATCTGGGCGAGGACCTCGTCAGGCACCTGCCCGCCACGGCCGCCGAACCGCCCGCGGACGCCCGCGCCTGGCTCGACGCCCTCTACCTCGCGGTCGTGTGCCGCCAGAAGGACCGGATCGACCGGCTGTGCCAGGTGCCGCTGGAGACGCTGCGCCAGGACGACTCCGTGGACGAGTACGTCCTCAACTGGATCGACACTCTGCAGACCTACTTCTCCCGCCGCTCCATGGACGACGTCGTGCAGAAGCTGCTCGCCACCATGGAGACGTCCATGCCCGACGCCCTGACCCACGCGCCGAAGGACTTCGTCAACCGGATCGACTACCAGCCGACCGCCCTCTTCCACCGCCTCATCGCGGGCGACCACGACGCCTTCGCTGCGGCGCTTGCCGAAGCGGTCACGGAACACGCAGGCTACTGGGGTGAATCGGTGGCGCCACGAGCCCGGGTGGCGCTCGGACCGCTCGCGATGGCGAGCCTCGCCCACGACCACGGATTCCCCGTCGCGCCGGATCAGCCGCACCTGCCCACGTGCCTGCTCGACCGCCAACGGATCGAGGACATCCCCTGACAGCGTGCGCCCGGGCCTGACGGACCGCCCGGCGGGAGCCGGTGCTGATGCCGGGGTGCCGACGACAGGCGATCCCGGCGAAGCCCCCGTTGGCGACGGCATCGACGCCGAGCGTGTCGCCGGCCTGTTCGGTGACGAGGGCGAGAGGCGACGGCTCGATGACCGTACGCCCGTCACTGGACACCCTCTTGACAAGGTGGCGTCGACCGCTACGGCAGGCCCCAGGCCGGGCCCGGCTCGCTGACGGCGACGGGCGCGATGACGAGGTCGGGCCGGGACCCGGAGTGGACGAGGACCTCGCGTCCCCGGGGCAGGTCGATGGCGAGGGTGCCGTCGCCCAGGTCCTGGGTGTGCGCCGGGGTGCCGTCGTCCAGCAGCACGGTGAGCGTCGAACCGAGGCCGTGCCGGAGCCTGAGCGGCTCGCCCGCCAGGCTTCTGATCCGGATGAAGCGGGTCGTCCCGGCCTTGCGCACGGCACTGACCAGGAAGGCGCCCTGGGTGCGGAAGTTGTGCAGTGTGACGTCCGCCCAGGCTCTCGGGACGGCCGGGAACACGCGGATCACACCGCCCCAGCTCTGGCAGAACATGTCATGCAGGGACTGCGAGGCCGACAGGGGCGTCTCGATGACCGGACCGGCCTCGGTGTAGTGCGTGTTGGCGCGGCAGGGGAAGCGGGTGGTGGGGTCGAAGAACTTCCGCAGGTACGTGATCGCCGTGTCCCCGTCACCGGTCATGGCGTACATCGAGGCGGCCCCGGTGTAGCTGTAGCCGCGGTGGGCGCCGGTCAGCGCGTGCCAGTGGGCAACCGACTTCGCGATCAGGTCGCGGCTCTCGGGCTGGTCCCAGTTGACGAGGTACAGGGGGTACACCATCAGCAGGTGCGAGTAGTGCCGGTGGGACTGCGCGTACGGGGTGCCGGCGCCGATCATGAAGCCGTTCTCGTCGACCGGGTACGGGGTGAGCCTGGCCAGCACCTCCTGCCAGCGCGGTATCAACTCGTCGTCGATGCCGAGCAGTCGGGCCGACTCGACGAGCGTCCGGCAGCCCCAGCGGATCAGGGCGAGGTCGTAGTTGGTGTCCTGCGGCGGTACGACGGGGTATTCGGGCGAGAGCGTGCTCGGCAGGTGGAGCCTGCCGTCGCTGCCCGGCGTGAGGAAGTGCAGGTAGTAGTTGACCGCCCGGCGAAGGACCGGGAAGACGGTGTCGCGCAGCAGGGCCTTGTCCATGGAGTGCCGGTAGGACAGCCACACGTTGTGCAGGGCCCAGGTGAGGTCGCCGGTCTCGGCGCCGGTGCCCGGTTCCCCCACGCCGCGGTCGGCGAACATGTCGGAGCTGCGGCCGATGCCGGAGCTGTCCGCGCGGTAGGGGGCGGGAACGTTGGCCATGAGCTGTTCCTGGCTCTGCCGCAGGGTGGTGGCGAGCGAGTCCAGCTCCGGGTGGTTGAACCCATGGATGAGCCAGTACTCCAGCTGGACGTTGAGGTTCCACCAGACGGCGGGCCAGGGCGTGGGCTCCAGCCATGGCCCGGAGGTGGCCATGACGGGGCCGTTCGCACGGCTGGCCGAGGCGACCTTGTACAGCTGGATCCAGTGGAAGCTCTGCAGCCGCTGGTCGGGGAACGAGACGAAGCTCTTGCCATAGAAGTCGTGCCACCAGCGGATGTGCCGCCGTCGCAGGGCTGCGTACGACGTCGCGCGCCGGAGGTTGTGCAGGGAGGCGGCCTCGGCGGCGCTGTCGGAGGGCGAACTGTGTCCGACACTCAGGAGCAGGTCGTCGTCGGTGCGCCGGTACGCGGTGGCGGTCTGGCCGCCGCCGGTGAGGGGCTGGAGGACCTGCCGGGTGCCGTCGGAGGCGGTGCGCGTGGTCCAGGGCGGATTGGGGGTGTAGCCGGAGGGCGGGGCCTCGCTCAGGCTCCGGGGGCTGACTGCCTCCTCGGGATGGAACGTCCAGACGACCCGTTCGCCGCCTCCTGCTCTCACGCGGACGGCCAGGACCTCGTCGTGGATGAGGGCGGCGAGGGTGAGCGTGCCCGCGGTGGTGGTCACGGTGCCGGTGAGTTCGGCGTTCCACAGGCTCAGCCGCCAGTCGGCCGCGGTGATGGTGCCGGCCGGTTCGAGGGTGAGATGCCCGACCGGCAGGCGGCAGGTGCCCCACCCGCTGCCGAACTCGGGCCGGTGGTCCTGGACGCGGCCGTGCTGCACCGTGAAGCGGACCTGGTTGGCGCCGGGCTCCTGGTGGATCATGCTGCCGAGCAGGCCGTCGCCGAGGAAGGGGCCCTCGTGCCAGAGGGCGGGCATCCTGGCCCAGATCAGGTCCTGATCGCGCAGGAACCGCTCCCAGGCGCCCTCGCCGGTCATCGTGTCGCGCAGCTTCCAGGGGCGTCCGCCGCCCTCGGCCGTGGGACCGGTGTCGGCCCGGACCGGCTGCGCGGGCTGTTCGGCGTGGGCCGTCCCGGGCAGGGCCGCCGCTGCCGCCCCGCCCAGCGCGGTGCCGAGCACGGCTCTGCGCGGCACCGCCGAGCGCTTCCCCGACTGCGAGGTCATCATCGTCCTCCAGAGCTGACGGGTCGTCGAGACATCGGGTGTATCGGAGAACCTAGGCATGCCGCGTGCACCTGTCAATGACTCCATCCGCGACGAGCGAAGGTCGATATGAGTCTATTTATCAGCGGATTCGGACTTCCTCCTGCGGGAACGCATGCGTGGAGGGCAGTGACTCATCCGATGTATGGGGAAGTTGGCGACACGAGGGGTCGGCGGCAGGAAGAAAAGAACATCCTGCCGTCACCTGCCGTACCCCGGGCCGGGGCACGGTGGCGGCATGACGCACGACCGCATTCCCTCCGTCGACGAGCTGATGGCGCTGCTGGCCGACTGCGAGGACGTCTGGGACCGCCCGGACCGCTCCGGCGACCCGGTGGCCGTCCTCGACCACGGCCTCCAGGTCGCCTCCGTGCTGGCCGAGCGCCACCCGGAGGACGAGCAACTGCAGGTGGCCGGGCTCGTCCACGACATCGGCCACCACCTCGTCCCCGACGACGAAGCGGGCCACGGCACACATGCCGCGAGGGCGGTCGAGGGCCTGCTGGGGGCACGGGTGGCTCGCCTGGTCGCCCTGCACATTCCCGCCAAGCGCTATCTGGCCGCCGCCGATCCGGGCCTCGTGCTGTCGCCGGAGAGCGCCCGCACGCTCGGCTGCCAGGGCGGGCCGATGACGCGCGACGAGATCGCGGACTTCGAGGCCGACCCCGACTTCGCGGCGGCGGTGGCGCTGCGCCGCGCCGACGACGCGGGGAAAGTGGTGGGTCTGCAGGTGGCGGCACTGGAGTCCTGGCGACCCGTCGTGGAGCGCGTCGCCGCTGCCGCCCACTGAGACGCCCCGGGACAGGTCGCCGCCGGTTCCGGGTGGCGACGCTGCCGTGCCGGGTTCCGTCGGGTACCGGGGACCGCGTGTCCGGCCGGACCTGACCGCATGCCTGTGCGCGTCCGGTCGCCGGGCGCACCGGACGCGTCAGGGTGGTGGGGCGCGGCACGGCCTACACGGCCATGGCCTCCTGGAGCCAGCGGGAGACGTGGTACGGCAGCCACCAGACGAGGTCGTCCGCGCGCAGGACAAGATGTTCCGCGGTGAGCTCCTGAAGGATGTCGGCGGAGATGTCCGTGTGGTGCACGCCCCGGTCGAGCCGGGCGATGGCGGCCGGGTAGCGGGGATCGTCGGCGGTGAACCGGCGCAGATCGCCCCAGCGCCGGTCGCGGATCTGGAGGAAGCCCGGGCCGCGGCGCCATACGAGCTTGCAGAGGTAGTGGCGGGTTCGCCAGGCGTGCAGGGCCGTGTCGGCGTCGGCGAGGCCGGCGACGGTGCGTGGCGGGTGCAGATGGGACAGCACCTTCCACAGGTGGTCGGCCCGGTCCGGGGGCAGGGACAGATCCCAGTCGACCTGGACGGCGCGTGCCGTCAGGTCGCGGACCAGGCAGAGCCGGTCGATCGCCGCGCGGGCGGCGGCCCGCCCGGGAGCGGCGAGGTCCACGGGGATGTCGAGTTCGGCGCGTCGTGTGCCCATGGCCCACAGCCGTTCGGCGTCGCCGGGATCCGCGCCGAGCGGGACGTGGCCCAGGGACATGCCCGGCAGTGTCCGGGCCTCGGGGTCGTGGTCGCGCCAGGCCTGGACGGCCGGGTTCGATGTGCTCGGTGACATGGTCGGTCCTTGTCGGTGGCCGGGGACGGATCGGCGCGTGGGCGCGTCGGCGAGGTCAGGGGAGCGCGGGAGCCGGTGCGCCGTGAGCCGCGGTGACGGGTTCCCCGGCCGGTTCGGCCGTGGGGCGGGCGTGCACGTGGCGCATGTAGTCCAGGCGCAGGAGGTCCTGGTTGACGGAGGCGGGTGCGATGTGGACGTACTGGCCCGCGTCGGTGAAGGTCACGCCCAGAGCGGTCCAGGTGTCCAGCAGGGCCTGTACGTCCTCGGGAGTTCGGTCGCCCAAGCCGGCGGCGGAGGTCGCCTTGCGGTGCAGGGCCGTGGGGGAGTGCGGCTGGTCCAGGAGACGGAACACCGCGAGGGCGAACGGGTCGGTCAGGCGCACGGACTGCCAGTCGGAGGAGTGCCTCCGGCTGACCAGGACGATCTCGTCCCCGAGGTCGGTGTGGGTGAGCCTGGCGTCGGTGTGGTGCTTCTTCCACGCGGCGATGGCGTCGTTCAGCCGCGTCACCGTGTCCTTGCCGATGCCGCGTTCGGGAGCCTGGAAGACATAGGCCAGGTCGTACAGCTCCTCCTCGGGCAGGTCGTAGGTGAACAGGTAGTGCTCCTCGGGGCGCAGTCCGGTGAAGCCCAGTTCGGGCCTGTTGAAGTAGGGGCTGAAGCGTTCGATGGCGATCCGGGCGGACAGGTCGACCGGCGGGTTCAGGTGCTCCAGCGCTGGCAGCTGGCGGATGACGGGGTCGTAGTCCGCGGCGGTTTCGCCGGGGAAGCCGTGCAGGTAGTTCCAGGAGACGGACAGTCCCGTCTCGGCCGCGTCCCGGAGCATGCGCACGTTCTGGCAGCCGCTGACCCCCTTGTCCATGAGGTCGAGCACCTGGCTGTTGAGGCTCTCGATGCCCGGCTGGACGTAGATGAGTCCGGCGTCGGCCAGGATCTGCAGCTGCGGGCGGCGCATGTTCGCCTTGATCTCGATGTGCATGCGCAGGTCGTAGCCGCTGTCGATGATCCGGGGCAGCACGGTGGACAGGTACCGCATGTCCAGGATGTTGTCGACGACGTACATGTCGAGGACGCGATGGCGCTCCGCCAGGTCCATGATCTCCTGGTAGAAGGTGTCCGGGCTCTTGCTGCGGAACTCCATGAACGAGCCGTTCAGACCACAGAACGTGCAGTGGTGCTTCTCCCCCCACCAGCAGCCGCGGGCGCCCTCGACGACCAGCTTGGGCTCCACCCAGTTGCGGGCGACGGACCCTGCGAGGCGTTCGAAGTAACCGCTGTAGTCCGGGGGCAGGATGGCCGCGGGGGGCAGGGGACCGGTGGGCATCGGGTTGGCGGTGGAGGAGGCGCCGTCGGGGCGATGGCACAGCCCCGGGATGCCGGCGAACGCGTCCGGCTCCGATCCGTCCCGCAGCGCTTCGAGCAGCCGGGGGAAGGCGTCCTCGCCCTCGCCGCGCACCACGAAGTCGACGAACGGGAAGTTGCGGTGCACGGCCGCACCCTGTTCGGCGTCGCAGTTGGCTCCGCCCATGACCGTCACGATCTGCGGGGCGAGCCGCTTGATGTGCCGAGCCACCGCAAGAGCGGCGGTGTTCTGCTGGAACGTGGACGTCAGCCCCACGACATCGGGCGCCAGCGCCGCCACCCGACGGGCGATCTCCGTCACGAACTCGGGCACGATCTCGTGCAGGTGGCGTGTCATCCGCATCCGTGCCGAGCGCAGCTTGCCGGTCATCGCCTCGGCGAACTCGGCGTCCTTCCAGGCCGGATCGTCGTACAGGGCGCTGGAGAACACCCAGTCGCCGCAGCCGAGGAAGTAGGACGACAGGGCGTAGTACTCGTAGTCCTCCGCGGAGAACTCGGTGCGCCGGGTGATCCAGTCGGTGAATTCCAGGTTGGCGTGCAGCACCTCGCACGTCGCGCCCGCAACGCGCTCGTCGACACTGCGTTTGAGGATGCCCAGGGCCAGGGAGGGCAGGTCGATGGGCGACCAGGGCATGTTGAGCAGGAGAACGCGCACGGTCGGCT
>NZ_JBFAET010000160.1:0-20769 GCF_040642095.1 Streptomyces sp. NPDC020362 | reverse complement strand
GCCAAGGCCTGTGGCTCCGGCCCCCTGCCGCGTGACGGTAGCCGCACCCGTTCGACCGTCGTCGGCCGGTGACATCTTCTGCACTGATCCCTCGTCCTCCACCGGGCTCACGTGGCCGAGCCGCTCACCGCGCCCTTGGGGCGGGGTCACGGCTCGGGGGATGCGTGGGCTAGTGCGCCCAGAAGCCAGCGAACTGCTCCGCCCACGACCGCGCCTTCTGTGCCTGGTCGTCGGTGATCCGGATGCCCGGACCCGGGCTGTTCATCACGTTGTTCTGCAGGTCGCTGTGCGCCTGCGAGCCTGTGATCAAATGGCCGATCTCATGGGCGATGTTCGCGTCCTTGTCCGCCGTGGTGCCGGCGGCTATGCCGATGGAGCCATTGCCGATCAGGGCCTGGCCGATGTGGTCCGAGTCCGGCGGGGCGATCCGCTCCATGAAGATCACTTTGAGGACGGGTTTGTCGGCGATGTGCTGCGGGTGGCCGGCCAGGGCGTCGCTGTTCTCCCGCAGGCGCCTGTCGGTCAGTCCGTCTCCGGACACCGGAGCAGCGTGCACGTTGTCGGTCTTGATGTCGATGTAGTTGACCAGCCGGAACCGGACCTTGGCCCTGCCCCAGATGCTGTCGGGCGATATCCAGCCAAGGTGCGTGTAGAGGCCCTCATTGTTGAGCGTGGGCCACACGTCCCAGCGGCGCTCGGCGAAGTTCAGCTCGCCGGTGCCGCCGTCGAGGCTCCGGAAGTTCGTGGTCGCGTTGAGGACGGGCACCTGGTCCCACAACGCCATCTGGCCGGTCACCGAAATGTTCGACACGGGGAACTGGTCGGAGAAGAAGCGCGCGACCTCGACGGGGACAAGGAGCACCTGCGGGTCGAGCGCGATGCGGCCTTGCGCAGCCGTGTTGGCGGCGAAGCCCTTGCGGCCTTCGACGAGCAGTTTGACGCCGACCGGGCGGTATCCGACGCGGATGCGGGACTGCAGCCTGACCTCCGCCCCGGTGTCGCCGCTGAACGTTCCGTCTACGGTGGGCCAGGCGAGGGCGTCGTCGCCCAGGGACCCGGCCCGGACGGGCCGCGGGCCGGCGTCCGCCTCGCCGTTGCTGACGGAGAGGCGGACATCGCCATTGGTGAACCGCCAGCCGTTGTTCTCCCGGTGCAACTCCTGCGCCACCATCGCGTGCGCCGCCTCGGAGTTCACCTTGATCAGACGGGTCGTGACCTCGACCCGGGGGTTGTCCGTGTCGACGAGCGTGAGGTCGCCCTGGACGTTCACGGTGCCCTCGACGACGAGGGAGAGCGTCTGGACCGGCGGTACCGGGGGCTGCGGCACGTCCAGCGGTTTCAGCAGCCCGGAGAAGGCCGTCTCCTGCAGCGCGTAACGGTTGTTGAAGCCTTCGAGGACCGATGCCTCCAGGAGGCCGGTGGCGACGTCCTCGATCCGGCGGGGCGAGGGTTCGCCCGGCGAGTGCTCGTAGTTGAACACGATGACGTCGAGGAAGACGGGGCGTTTCAGCATGCTGCCGTCGAGCAGCGCGAGCAGGGCCGCGGACATCGCCGGGTACGGCGTGAACTCGGCATTCTGCAGGAAGTCGACGAGGTCGGGCTTCGGGATGCTGAAGTCGACCCCCACCTTGTCGAGGGCGAGGATCACGCTTTCAGGATCGGTGTCGTTCGGCATGACGATCGTCCTTCGCGTCGGGGCCGTTCCGGCGCGGGGCCGGTGCCGAGCCCGTGGGAGAGTGATCGCGATATGCCCGCCGCAGACACCTTCCGATCGTCTCATGGTGCGCGGCGTGGCGCGAGCGCTGCTCAGGAGGGGGAACGGCTCAGCAGGCGGTCCTCGCGAGCCCGTGCCGGACGTCGTGGACGGCGATCTGGGTGCGGTGTGGCGCCCGTCTTGGCGCGGAAGGCGGCGCAGGTACGTGTCGACCGTGTGTGGGCTGAGGCGGAGTCGGCGGGCGATGGCGGGGCGCGGCGCTCAACTGGCTGCTCTCCCTGCGGGGACGCGGAGGGACCGGTGGGCGGTCTGGTCCGTGCGGCTGGGGGCCGATCTCCAGACCCCACTACCGGGCCGGTGGGTCGGCCAGCGGGCCAGCTGTCTGAAGGTGGTCATGGCCCCAACGGCCATACCTCCCCGCTCCGGCGGAATCGCCACGAAGACCGCAGCGCCCATGGCCTGTCGGCACCGGCCCGTCATCCCGCCTGCTGAGGGGTCGTCACCCGAAAGAACATAACAGCCATCAGGCGCCCACCCGGAAGCCGCGGTCGGGACATCGCGCACGACATGTATGTCAACCAGGCGGGAGCCGCAGACGGCGCGATCAACCCCCTGCGGATCACGGCTCACACAGCGTGCCCCGCCACGCCACCAGGGCAGACGAGAAGGCGGCACGGGCCTGCACCACATGCCGGGGGAAGGGCCGGATCATCCGCGAGCAGCACACCTACAAGGTCCGCATCCTCGCGGGCATCAAGGACGGCCAGGAGCTCCGGCTCCGCGAACTCGGCGGCCCCGGCACACATGGTGGTGCGCCCGGAGACCTGTACGTCACCGTGCACGTCGACGGCTGAGCCGAGCATCAGACGGCGGCACTCAGCGGGCGAGAGTGAGCACGGCCGCGTGTTTGAGGTAGGGGGCAGGCTGCCTGCCATGGAGGTGTGTCGAGCCCGTGCAGTTCTATGGGGGCATGCTTGCCGGTTCGGCCGGGCGCCTATGCTGCGGTGTGCATCTCAAGATCACTTGCTGAAGACTTACGGGGATATGAACAAGTACACAGTGATGGCCGTGGGCCTCGTCCTTTCGCTCGGCCTGGTTGCAGGCTGCGGTTCCTCCGACGGTGATGACTCCAGCGCCAAGCCGAAGTTCGGCAGCTCGGCCGGCCCGGACGGTGCGACGCCCAAGGGACCCGCCTACGGCGGCTCCGCGATACCCGGCCTGGCCGCCAAGCCGGCGTGGAGCCTGCCGCCCGCCCACGCCATCGACCTCGGTGACACCCTGCTGTTCGTCAAGGACGCCCAGGGCAAGTACGCTCTCGGTCGCGGATACGCCTGGGAGCCGGTTGACGGCTCGGTCGGCATCCTTCACTTCACGGACGACCCGGAGCCGGCCACATTGGAGTTCCGGGACGTGAAGACCGGCGCGGTGCGCAAGAGGCTCAAGGTGACGACCGATCGCGTGGCCGCGACGACCTGGCACGACGGCGTCAAGGCGGTCGCGGTGTTCGCCCGTGCCACGACGGAGTCGGACGGCCTGAGCAAGGAGAAGACCACCAGCACCGTCACCGTCTATGGAAGTGACGGAGCGGAGCTGGGCAAGGCCACGACCGAGGGCGACAAGTTCGACGTCCGCGAGGGTCACATCATCCAGCAGGACGGTGACGCGAGCCTGAAGCTCACACCCATCGACGGCGGGCAGGCCCGCAAGGTCACCTGCACCGGACAGCTGGCGAAGTGCTCCTTCGACGCGCGTAACAACGAAATCGACGGCGGGCAGGCCCACGCTCCCTTGATCACCGGCAAATACGCCTTCCACGTGGAGAACGCGTCCACCTACGAGGACGAGCCCGAACAGCTCGTCATGACAGAGCTTGCCACCAACAAGAAGATATGGAGCACCGCGGATGTCACCCCGCCGGCGGGCGTGGAACTGGACAAGGACGGCAAGCGCACCAGCGGCGCCCTCCGGGTCCTCGACGTGCGCGACGGCCGTGTCCTGACCGCCTGGGGGGCGGGTGCCCTCTCTCCCGACACCTGGGTGACGGCGACGTACGACATCGCCGGCGGCAAGCAGGTCGGCGGATCCTCGAAGTACTCGTACGAGGACAGCCCCACCGACACCATCAACACCGAGGGCTCCTCCGTCTTCACCCCCGACCGCACCCTGGCCGCCGCTCACACGGAGCAGGGCACCGCCGTGTGGCAGCCCGCCGACGGCAAGGAGGTCTGGGCGCAGAAGGAGGGCGAGAAGGCGATGACGCCGCTGCGCTTTTCCCCGAACGGCGTCCTCTACGGCACCACGAAGGAGGACGACTTCAGCGAGAGCATGTTCCTCGCGGTCGACGGCCGTACCAAGAAGGTGCTCGCCAAGAGCCTGCCTGAGCAGAATGTCCCGCTGTTCTCGCAGCCGTCGGGGTACGGCTACATCAGCACGGACAAGGGCTTCTTCGTGTTCCCGTCCCAGGACTAGGGTGGCCTGGCCGCGCGCGGCATGAGTCCTCCCGCCGCCACGGGGATACTCCGTAGTCGAGTCGTCCATTCGCAGCACTGCCGCCGCTCGCAGTACCTGCACGGGCGCCGTCTGTCTCGTAGGGTCTGTAGAGGTATGCCCTGCTCCTGACAGGACGAGTGAGGGCTGGTGGCCCCGTGTCTTCTTCGCACGCAGCGCGGGGCCACCCCGTCGGTCGATCAGTTCGCCCACTCTGACCGGGTACCGTTGAGCCCCCGCTCACCGGACATTTCCACGGACCGCCTATCTGGGACGGCATTCCCGCAGATCGGCTCTCCTGTTGGCAACGCCGGAGACGATCCAGGCAGCCCTGGGGCGGGTGTTGGCACAGCCCGTATCGTGCCTGCTCCAGCGGTTCGACATCTACCGCGATGTTCCCGGCTCTGACAAGATCGGCATCCAGAATCGGCGCGGGGAGAAGACACAGTACGCGCCCCTCTCCGGGAACCACGGCGACCACGAAACTGCTCGCATCGGGTCCCCAATAGCCCAGTTCGTAGAGCCGTTGTCCCTCCTTCACCAGGCGGCGCTCGTACTCGCCGGCACGGTTGGGTAGGAGCGCGGGGACGGCGCCCGCCTGAGGACGGGGCGTGAAGAGTGGCAGCCGTGGCAAGCCCCCGCCCCGACCACCGGGCTCGGCCGCCTCCGAATCGTCCTCATCGACGCGCTCAGGCCGGACTGTCGTGCCTGCCGCCAGGTCCCCGGTGTCCTGGTCGACCACGACCCGTTCACTGCGAAAGTCTGCGGCGATTCGCGAGGGACGCCCATCGCATCAGGGCGAACCTGAGGAACATCCCCATTGGGCGGGGGATCCAGGGCCAGAGGAGTGGCCTGACCTCCCTGGTGTGTCCGTCGACGTCGTAGGTGAAGAGCGCGCCTTCCGCTCGGTAGCGTGGAAGCGGCATCCCGTGGGCTGCGTAGGCGTCGGAGGCTCTCCGCCATGCCTCGTGGTAGTTCGTGCCTTGCGCGACAGACGCGGGCATGACGAAGACGCATTTCCAGAACTGCCCTGAGTCCCGCAGGTACTCGACCTCCCAGAGCGTTCCCGGGAAGTCCAGGGGCACGACGACGACCAGGTCGGCGTTGTCGGCGAAGAGCTGCACGCGCGACCGCCAGTTCTCCTCCGTGCAGACGAGTTTTCCGGTGCCTGGTATCACGAGCACGGCTTCCTGGACTTCCGGGCGCGTCGTCAGGAGATCGGCGCGGCTTCCCAGCGCGACGAGCGGCGCCCACGAGGGAAACGCTGCCGCCAGCACGCTTTCCAGATCGTTCTGACTTCGCGACGAATCGATGACTAGCGCGCGTCGCCGTGACGTGTTCTTGATGTTTCTCGTGCCCAGTCTGTTCTTGGTCGTGAAAGGGCGGAGGTAGAGGGCGTAGCGTGGGCGAGGGATTCTCCTACCGCTCTCAAGCCGTCTCAGCAGTCGGCCCACCTGCAGATCACGCCCTGCCTGCCGCGCGAGGCTCTCCTTGAGGATCATCGTCACCACAGGTCTCACCAAGAGAAGCCAAGCGGTGGCCAGAACCAGCCAGACGCATGCCATGATCCCTATGTAGGCCAGCGGGTAGAGGGGGATCCGGAGCAGAAGGGGCCGACGTGAGACCCATCCGAAGACACCGTGGGAGAAGGCGTTCAAGGCGAAGCTCATCAGTGGTGGCATGTGGCTCACCCACAGCAGGATCGCCACGGACGCGACCGTGCGTGTGATGAGCCCGAGACGGATCGGCCGGAAGACAAGGTGTGCGGAGGCCAGTGGAACCGTAAGCCAGCCGCTGACCCCGAAAACGCCGCCGGCCCAGAGAACGACAAGCGGCGGCAGTGCCCAGAAGACGAGCGACACGACCCGGTAGCGCGCTGCGCGTACCAGGATCCCTTCCGGCGGTCCCAACTCATTCGTCATCGGGCTGTCTCACTGATTCGACGCAACTCGGTGAAGCTCTGCCGATCGAGTTCACCGGACGAACGCTAGCAACTCCGAACTCGCGCAAGAGTCCACATGCGATCGACGCCTCCCGCCGACCGGCTCCCATGTGCGGGGACGCAACGGGCCGTGTACCAGCAGAGCCGATAGGAAGAGAGCCCTGGTGCGGACGAAGCACTCCTCGTCCGCACCAGAGCTCTTTCCTTTGCGGAACTTGCCACACCGGAAACCCTGCGATACCGGCAACCTTGAGCAACGTCGAGGACCGGCGCAATGGCTTCCCCAACCCGCGCACGAGCGCCCGGGGCTCCAGACACTCTGGCCGCCCCGGGCCCCGCGGCGGTGCCGGCTCAGCGGACGTAGGTGTCGCACAGGACTCGCGCCCGGGCCGGCGCGTTGCGCTGGTGGGTCAGGGCGCACAGCGTATGCAGGTCGTAGAAGGTCCGCGGGAACGGGGCGTGCCGCCAGGTGAGGCGCGGGAGGTGCCCGTGGCGTTGGCGCGGCGTGGATGCAGTGTGCTGGTGCTCCGTCGCCCGGCGCGGCGGAGCGGTACGGCCCGCCACGCGCGCCCCACCCGGGGCCTGAGCACGCGGCTGTTGGTGCCACGTGGACCGTGAGTCGGTGCGTCGGGTGCCTTCGTGGTGGCTGTGCTGCTGCGTTGTTCGGCTGGGGCGGGTGTCGACGAGGGCGGTACGGGCTGGGGCCTGGCTCGCGGCGGGGACCGGGGCCAGGGACGGCGTGTGGATGGCGGCGGCCTCCACCAGCGGGGGCGGCACCACGCCGCCGGATACGTGGACGCAGCCCGCGAGCACGGCGGGAAGGGCCAGTGGGCGGCGCATACCCTCAGCGTGACGGCGCGCCGGGAGTGACCCGCGCTGCCACGCCGTTGAGCACCGGCACGGACGACCAAGTGTGGTTGTCACCGATGTCGGGGAACGACGGCATGGACGGCGGGATGCGGTCCGGCAGCCGGGCACAGCCTTGCGGAGTGGGCCACGCCGCCGCTCCCGGACTCACGCTCCTGTTGTGAGGGCGGGGGCTGTCGCTGCGTGGGGCGCGGGTCCTGAGCAGGTGGCCGCCGACTGGACGGGACGGCACCACCACCCGCGTTACGGAGCCTTCCTGGGTACAGAGGCCGATCGCCACGCCCGTCCGCCCCGGAGCCGATGTGGTTTTCCCTCTTCCAGATCGGCTGTCAACGCTGGTGCGCCACGAGCGGGCCGGCGCGGCTCCGCGAACCGTTTGTGGAAGCGGTCAGCTTGACGCTGGCGATACCCGTCTCCGGCTTCCTCTCGAGGAGTAAGTGTCGAGAGTTGTGGATCGCCTGGATTTTGACGTTCCGGGCTGAGTTGCGATCGGGGCTACCGGTGGCGCAGGGTGGAACAAGCCGGGTTGGCTCTCGATGGCCTTGAAGCCTGATCAGGCACTGCTGAGCCGGAAGCGATCAGGCCGTGACCGGCTGTGCCTTCTGGGCAACCCGCGCGTCATAGGCGTTCAGGACGGCATTGATGTTCTCCTCGGACCAGGCGCGGATCCCGTGTCCTCGAGACTGTAGCCGTCTTGGTCACCGGTGAGGGCTCCGATGCGATTGTGTGCGCTGGGGTGCCATCAGGATCCGAACCGTGAAAGGGGCGAGGTCATGAGTACCTCCGAGGAGAACGACACCCCGCAGGTTGACGAGAAGACGAGGGAGCGGTCCGCTAAGCAGCGGAACATCACCGCGCCCACCCCGCCGGACGTGCGGGCCAAGGGCGAGGACGAGGACGACCCCGAGCCTCCGCCAGCCGAGACTCAGACCCCGTAAGAGTGCGGCAAGCGCTCACGGTGATGGCGCCTGCCGCTGAATAAGCGCGCGCAGCGGGGGGCGCTGAACGCGCCCGGCGGCGCAACGCCCAGGCGAATCCTGGCGTCAGGCACCGAGTCCAGCTGTCTTTCGGGCTGCTGCCCGTCATCTGCGCTGATGCGTCACATGCTGTGGGTGCCTGCACCCTCAGCGTTCAGTGTGGGTGTGGAGGCGGGGCCCGCGGCGGGCTGTCCGATCATGTGGTGTAAATGCCGGTCGGCGGCGCAGCGTCGCCGGAGCGTGGCAACGGCGGGCCTGGGATGTTTTGGGGCGTTCGTTGCTCCGTGTGCGGCTGACGGCATCGAAGCCCAGACTAAGAAGGGCGGAGTGATCAGAGCGGCTACTGGCCGCTGCTTCATTTGGATCCACCGCCCGAGCGGTTTGGAGCCCTTGTCGGCTGACACCCGCCAGGCGGAGCAACCGCTCGGCAGCCCTGTGAGGGGAAAGCTGATGAATGATGTACCCAAGATCGCTCTTGCCGCCGGAGTTCTCGGCGGGTATGTCCTCGGCCGGACGAAGAAGGCACGGGTCGCCTTCGCCGCAGCGACCTACCTGGCCGGCCGCCGGTTCGGTCTTGAACCACAGCAGCTGCTGGCGGAAGGGATCAAAAGGCTTCGTGAACTTCCTCAGTTCGCCGACCTCAACGAGCAGCTGCGTGACGAAGTCCTCGATGCCGGACGCAAGGCCATGAGCGCGGTGGCCGACCGCAAACTCTCCGACTTGGCCGACGCGCTCCATGAGCGTACCGCCCGCATAGGTGCTGAGGAGGAGGAAGGGGAAGAGGAAGAGTACGACGAGGAAGAGCCCGAGGAGGAGGAAGAGGGCGAGCCCGAGGAAGAGTACGAAGAGGGTGAGGAAGAGGAGCCGGAGGAGGAAGAGGAGCAGGAAGAGCGGGAAGAGCCCGTGCCGAGGCATCGCCGTGCCGCTCGAAAGCCGAGAACGCATCGTCCCGCTGAAGCCGCTCCCCGGGAGGCCCCAGCGAAGAGGACTGCCGCAAGTAAGGCCACCGCCAAGAAACCCGCTGCCAGGAAGACGGCTCCTGCAAAGAAGTCCTCGGCTCCGGCGAGGAAGACCACTGCAAGGAAGACCGCTGCCAAGAAGACGGCGCCAAGGAAGGCCACCAGACGGCGGAGGTAGGACCATGGTCGGCACAGCACGTGGCACCGGAAACGGGCAGGGATCGGGGCTGGACCAGCTGCGCGGCGCCTTCACGAGCTTCCTGGGAGGCCAGGTGGAGAACCTGGCCGAAAAGGCAGGCGACAAGCTGGGGGAGATCACCGAAGGACTCACGGGCGTCGTGGAGAACGGCGGCGTGCTCCCCAAAGCAGGTCTGAGGATGCTTCAAGGTGACTCACCGTTCAAGGCTTTGATCGGTGAGAAGGCGAAGAGCATCAAGGACAATGTGGTCGGCAAGGTCAAGGAGGCGTTCGGCGGGGGCGGAGGGCGAGGGTCCGGCACCACCAAGGTCATGAACATCATCGAAGGGGCCGACGTTGGTGTGCCTCTTCGTTTCGCCTACGACCACTGGACTCAATACGAGAAGTTCAGCAGCTTCACCAAGGGCGTCCGCAGTGTGTCGAAGGGCGAGGACACCGAGAGCGACTGGAAGGTCAAGGTAGGCCCGTCGACCCGCGGTTGGAAAGCCACGGTCCAGGAACAGGTGCCGGACGAGCGCATCGTGTGGACCTCTGAGGGTGCCAAGGGCACCACGCGCGGCTGCGTAAGCTTCCACGAGTTGACCCCGACGCTGACGCGCATAGTGCTCGTGGTCGAGTACTACCCGTCGGGGTTCTTCGAAAAGACCGGCAATATCTGGCGAGCCCAAGGGCGTCGGCTGCGGCTGGACTTCAAGCACTTCCAGCGCTACGTCACCCTGACCGACGAGGAGCCGGAAGGCTGGCGCGGCGAAGTCCGTGACGGTGAAGTGGTCCGCACCCATGAAGAGGCGATCGAGGAGGAAGAAGAGGCTGAGGACACCTCTGCCGACGACGAGTACACCGATGAGGAAGAGACAGAGGACTACCCCGAAGAGGAGGAAGACGAATACGACGAAGAGGAAGACGAGGAGGCCGAGGAAGACGAGGGTGAAGAGGCGCGCCGGTGATCTTCAATGCACGCAGTGCGTGCGCCTGGCGCTTGCATCTGGCCCGTGGAGGCCGTGCCGGCTGCTCGGCGACCGATCCAGGTGACGGCGAGGCTCAGCCAGGTCAACCGGTCATGCGACCACTTCCCGCGGGAAGAGGGCTACTCCTTGTGACCAGTCCGCGGTCGGCGAACTCCTGGACGGTACGCAAAACATAATTGCCCTCGTCAAGCGAAAGCGCGCACAAGATGTCGACTCCGGCGGTTCCCGCGAAACGAGAGTTGGGCCCATTCGTGCCGGGTGGAACGGCCGGACACTATGGGAGGCCCCAGGGGAGGCATCGCCAACTGCTCTGCCGCCCCGTACGACGACGGACGCGACGCGCTCGGCACAGCGCAGGACGCCGTCGCGGTGCTGAAGGCGGCTCACGGGCGCCGCGGTCAGGGCCCCGGCACCGTCGACGGGAACCGGGAAACCGTGGCTCTGGCCGGGCATCGACATCAGCCTGCAGAAGCCGTCCACCCTCGCCCCGGAACTCCTCATCGGCCAGGCGGCGCACGGGCAGGGCCAGGTTGCGGGCCAGTCGCAGTCCGCCCGAGACCCGAAGCTTGGCCGCAGGGCGGAGCCGGAGCGAACCGGGGGGAAGGGCGTGAGCATGGCCTGCTCCAAGTCCTGCCCCGCACGGCTGTAGATGCGCCCAGGCTGCGCGTGATCAGACATTCCAGCCGATCTCGCCGCTGACGGTTCGTGGGGCCGTCGCCCACGGTGCTCATGCCGCGTCGTACTGGGCGGCGATACGGGTCACCGTGACCGTGACGGTGACCGGCTCCGGGGCAGGGAGGTGGGAGATGAGGGCGGTCTGCACCCGGTCGTGGACGTTGCGGGCGATGTCCAGTGCCCGTCGGCCCTCGGCCAGGACACAGCGCACCTCGATGTGCCATCCCGAACCGTCCGGCGCCCGGTCGGCGCGGATGCCCGCCTCGGGCGACGTGCGGTGAGGCGTGGTGTCCGTCCGGGTGGGCGCGGCTGCCGCGAGGCGGTGCGCGAGGCGGGGTTGCAGGCTGGCCACGCCGGGAACCGCGAGGGCTGCCTCGGCCGCCACGCCACGGAGTGTGCCCGTGCCGACGGTGGTCATCACGTACCCCCATCGGTCGGGAGGCCGGCGCCGAGGGGCGGGGGCCACGGCTCCAGTACGTCGACCACGGTGATGTCGACGGCCGTCACAGCCAGACCCAGGTCCTGTCCGGCCGAGTGGAGGACCGATCGGCGTACTTGATGGACGCGCTCGGGCAGCGGGCGGTCGAGGGCGGCGGCCAGGGTCATGGTCACCCGCACGTCGGTGCCCTCGGCTGCAGGTGTGAGCCGGCAGGTCGCGGCCCTGGCACCGGGGACTGTGTCCGCGGCCTGCCGCAGTACCTTCGCCGCGGTGCACTCGGCGATCCGCAGGTCCCGGTCCGGGTCGGCCAGGGGCAGCAGGCGCCCGAGCCGTACCTCTGCCCTGACGATGTTCATGACGCGGTCGGCGAGTGTGTGGAGGCCGGAAGTGTCCTCGGCGCGCATCGCCCGGGTAACCGCGTTCACCGCGGCCAGTCCCTCGACGGCCTCGCGGCAGTATGGACAGGACACTGTGTGCGGGTCCGCCGTCGGTGCCTCGTCCTGCGCCTGTTCCCAGACCCGGCTGAGCAGGCGGCCGCAGGGCAGGACCTCATCACCCGCGAACAGGGGAACGTCGGCGGCGGCCGATCCGGTGCGGGGCCCGTCGGCTCCGGGCGGTTTGGGGGGACGCGTGTGCGGGTCGTCTAGCGCCATGGGCCCATCGCCTCCTGCAGGGATCGGCGCGCCCTGAACAGTCTGCCGCGCACCGTCGGCTCGCTGGTCCGCGTCACGTGGGCTATCTCCTTGTAAGGCAGGCCCTGCACTTCCCGCAGGATCCAGCAGAGCCGTTGCCCGTCGTCCAGTTCGGCGAGCGCGCGGGTCAGGGCGGCGGTGGCCGCGTCCTGCTCGGCGGACCGGGCGGGCTGGCTCTCGGCGTCTCCCGCCGCGGGTTCGACGACGGTGTTCAGGGAGAGGGGCGGCGGGCGGCGGCGGCGCATGGTCAGGCAGCGGTTGACGGTGATCCGGTACATCCAGGTACGGAACTCCGCGCTGTGGCGGTATTCCGGCAGACGCCGCCAGGCGCTGACGAAGGCGTCCTGAACGGCCTCCTCGGCGTCCTGGGGGTTGCCGAGCATGCAGCGGGCCAAGGCAAGGAGTGGCCGGCCGTGCCGTCGGACGAGAACGGCGAAAGAGTTTTCGTCGCCCTCGGCCGCCCGTACGGCCAGCAGCCGGTCCGGCACGTCGCGTTCCGGCAGATCGCGTTCCGGCGGTGGGAAAGCAGTGCGTTCGATCATGGCGCTCCCGCGCAAGGCTCGGATCGTCCGGGTACCCGATAGGTCATATGTGATGCACATCACATTCGATGCGTGTGAGGAATGCTCCGCCCGACCTGTCCAACCTTTTGACGGGCACCGCACCGGTGCCCGACCGACCGATCGAGGCGACCGCCATGACGGACAACATCACCAGCGTCGGCGGGGGCAGTCGGCCCGAGGCGGGCGTGAGCGCGTTGAAGGGCCGTACCGGGGCCGGGGCTCCGGCCGAGACTCGAGGGAAGACCACGATCGCGGACGGGGTGGTGGCCAAGATCGCGGGTATGGCTGCCCGTGAGGTACCGGGCATCTACAACCTGGGAGCAGGGATGGCCCGCGCCTTCGGCGCCATGCGGGAACGAGTCCCCGGCACAGGCGGAGGCGGGGCCGTCACGCGGGGGGTGAAGGTCGAGGTCGGCGAGCGGCAGGCCGCCGTGGACCTGGACGTCGTCGTCGAGTACGGCGTCTCCATCGTCGATGTCGCCGGCGGCGTACGCACCAATGTCATCGGCGCCGTTGAGCGGATGACGGGACTGGAGGTCGTCGAGGTGAACATCGCCGTCGACGACGTCCACCTCCCCGACGAGGAGGAGCAGACCGAACCGGACGAGGGCCGCGTGCGGTGACCGCTGCCGTGACCACCGCCATGTCCTCGGGCCTGAGCGGATGATCACGGCGGGAGGCACGCTCGCGAGACGGGTGAGTGCATGATGAACACAGCGACGACGGGCCTCGCGGCCGGCATGGCCCTGGGCTTCGCCGCTTACTTCGGCGGCTTCTGGGCATTCCTGCTCGTTCTCGTCCTGGGCGCGGTGGGGCTGATCGTCGGCCTCGTCGTGCAGGGCGACCTCGACCTCCATGCCCGGAGACAGCGATGAACACCCGGCCCGGCTCCCCCGGCGAGCGGGCGAGCCCGCCGGCACCGGCCGCCGGCCTGCCGCCCCCGGCCGAGCGGGGCGCCACCGTCATCCCGGACAGGGTGGTCGCCCGTATCGCCGCCCGGGCCGCGCGCACGGCCCAGTCCCAGCGCGCCGCCCTACCGCCCGACCGGGACGCGCCAACGGCACCCCACGCCTCTGCCGCCGTCCGTACCGGATCGGTGCGCCTGCACCTGACCATGGACCTGCCCTACCCCACCGATATCCCCCAGGTCTGCGAGCGGATCCAGCGCGACGTCGCCGAACGGGTGGCTCAGCTGACCGGCTTGCGGGTGGGAGAGGTCGCCCTCACCGTCCGGCGGCTGGTGACCGCCGCCGACGCGAGCCGGGGGCGGGTCCGGTGAGCGGCCACGCGGCCCGGATCGCCGGGCACGTCGTTCAGAAAGGAGGATCGCGATGACACCCGATTCCGGTCCTCCCGGCCCCAGCTCCGCGCCGACCGCGCACCGTGCCACAGTGCCGCTGACTAAGGAGCCCGATCCAACCGAACGCAACGTGTCCAGCTCGAACCTCAAGGCCGGTGAAGACGACAGAAGGCACCGGGCGCACCGACCGTGGTCCGCGCGCCGCCTTCCGGCCGCACTGGTCGCCTCGGTGGTTCTCGTGGCGGCGGGCGCGGCACTGATCGACGTCGTCGCCGTACGGGCGGGACGCCCTGCGGCAGCCTGGCGCCGGCACCTGGCCGACGAACTGGCCAGACGCCCCGTGGACGACGTGTGGATGCTCACGGGAGCCGCCGTGGCCGCCGCCGTCGGCATCTGGTTGCTCGTGCTGGCCCTCACCCCCGGCCTACGCCACTTGTTGCCCCTGCGCTCTCCCGCGCCCGGGCTGCGGGCCTCCCTGGACCGAGACGGCGCCGCCGATCTGCTGCGCGACGCCGCCATGCGGGTAGCCGGGGTCAGCAAGGCCCGCATCCGGGTGCGCCGCCACCGCGTCAAAGCCCGCGCGGACGTCCGCTTCCGCGACCCCCACCAGGTGAAGGACGACCTCACCGCCGCCCTTGACCACGAGCGCGACCAGCTCGCCCTCGCCCGCCCTCCGCGCATCGTCGTACGAGTGCGGCGACGCACCCACTGACCGAAGACCCCCTGGACCGGAGCACGCACCATGACGCCGCGACCCGTACTCAACCGCAGTCTGCTGGCCCTCGCCGGACTGGTACTGCTCGGCGGCGGTCTGCTGATCCTCTTCGCCGGGCTCGACATCTACCGGCGACACGATCTGGTCCCGCCCACCGGCTGGCCCCTGACCACCCCGGACGACGTCCTGCTCGGCTCCGCCGACCGGGCCCGCTGGAGCAATCAGGGCTGGTGGTGGCCCGCGGTCATCGCCGCCCTCGCCCTCGTCGCCCTGCTCGCCCTGTGGTGGCTTGCCGCCCAACTGCGCCGACGCCACCCCGGAGCACTGCCCGTCGGCGGCACACCCCCGCAGGAGGGCGTCGAACTGCGCGACAGCGCACTCAGCGACGCGATCGCGACCGAAGCCGGTGCCCTGCCGGCGGTCGAGCACGCGGCCGTACGCATCACCGGCCGCCCTGCCCACCCCCGCACCCGCGTCGCACTCACTCTCACCCCTCAGGCGTCCCCCGGCACCGTCCTCAACGTCCTGTGCGAGGGCCCGCTCCGAACCGCCCGTCGGTCCACCGGCACCCCTGGCATGCCCACCGAGGTCCGCCTGCAGGTCGCCGGCCACAAACCGCACCGCGCGGAGTAAGGAGGAGACCGACCGTCCCCGTGTCCGCCGCCCTTGCGCTCTCTCGCAGTTCACAGGGGCACTGGCACCACTCCCCAAGGGAGAGATCATGATCGTCCTAGGCATCATTCTGCTCGTCGTCGGCTTCCTCGCCGGGATATCCATCCTGTGGACCATCGGGATCATCCTGCTGGTCGTCGGCGCCATCCTGTGGATCCTCGGCTCGATGGGACACGCCGTCGCCGGCCGGCGCCACTACTGGTGACCAACCCGCGCGGCCCGCCGCCACCGATCCCCAGGGACCGCCGGCAGGCCGCGGACGCCTGCGCCGACGACGCGGCGCTGCGGGAAACGCGGCGGGCGGCACACCGGAGTACGCACACCGGAGCGGGGACCAAACGCATCCGGATGACAAACGCGTCGAACACCTTGCGCCAGCCGGTTCAGATCCGTTGGGCACGGTGGAGGAGGGTGTGCAGGCCGTAGGGCCGCAGGGCGGCTCGGGCGGCGTTCGCTCCCGGGGCTCCGTGGACTCCTCCGCCGGGATGGGCGGCCGCGGAGGCGAGGTAGAGGCCCTTGACGGGGGTCTCGGGTCGGCCTGTGCCGGGGACGGGGCGGAAGACCGCCTGCTGGTGCAGGGCGGTGGTGCCGTTGTTGATGGCACCGTTGTGGAGATTCTCGTTCATGGCCTGGAGGGTGGTGGGGGCCAGGATCCGGCGGGCGAGGATCCGCGTGCGGAAGCCGGGCGCGAACCGTTCCACCTGGGCCTCGATGCGATCCGCCATGGCTTCCTGTTCGCGGGCGTCCCAGCGGCCGGTGATGCGGTCCGGGCCGGCGTCAGAAGTGATGCGCTGCGGGACGTGGGTGTAGGCCCACGCCGACTCCGTGCCGACGGGTGAGCGGCTTGGATCCGCCGTCGTCATCTGCCCGAGCAGGGCGAACGGCTCGTGGGGGAGCTGTCCCATGGCGATCTGCGAGGCGAACCGGGTCAGGCTGTCGACGCCGTCGGCCACGTGGACCGTCCCCGCACCGGCGGCCTGCGGAGCCGTCCACGGCACCGGTCCGGTCAGCGCCCAGTCGACCTTGAAGGTCGCGAAATCCCACTGGAAGCGCTCCAGATCCCGCAAGAGGCGGGACGGCAGGTGTTCCTCGCCCACAAGCTCCCGGTACAGCGCCGGCGCCGACGTGTCCGCGAGCACGGCGCGCCGCGCGTTCACGGTTTCCCCACCGGCCGTCCGGACGCCCACCGCCCTGCCGGACCGTACGACGACGGACACGGCGCGCTCCCCACAGCGCACTAAGCCATCGCGGTGCCGAAGACGGCTCACGAGCGCCGCGGTCAGCGCGCCGGCCCCGCCGACGGGAACCGGGAAGCCGTGGCTCTGTCCGACCATCGACATCAGCCAGCCGAATCCGCCGCTGCCCACCGCCTCGGGAGCCAGCGGGTAGAAGGCGCTGAAAAGATCGGCGACGTAGTCGGGATGGACACCGCGGTCACTGCGCACGGCGCCGCCGGGCTCCTGCTGAGCCTCCAGGACTTCCACGCTCCACCCGGCGTCCGCCAGCAGATTGGCCGCCACCAGCCCATTGGGTCCGGCGCCGATCACCACCGCGTCAGGCACGGCGAGCCCTGGCGTGATCCTGTCCGACGGGATCCTGTTCCACGAGCCTGGCAAGGCGCGTCAGCATCCCCCGGTGCCGCAACTGGAACACCGCTTCACTCGCGGCGTTGTGGAGGGTGCCTCCCAGACCGCGCAGAGGGTGCTCGTCGCAGATGACGAGCGTTTCGTCCTCGCCCCAGGGTCTGAGCTGGAGGAAGATCCTCGCTGTGCCGAGCGACTTGAACGAGGCTTCCAGTTCCAGCTCACTTCCGGATTCCCGGTGGCGGACCGTCGTCACCCCGTCGGCCGACCAGGGACCCAGCCGCACGGTGTAGCCGAGCCGGGATCCCACAGCGGGCCAGGTCTGATCGAGCGGCACGGACCTGGAGGGCCCCACCACCCACTCCCCGTACCGGGTCGGATCGGCAAGCACCGCCCATACCGCGTGCGGGGGACGCCGGATCAGCTGATGACGAACGGCCATGGAAAGCGCCCCTTCTGCCGGAACGGACGGTGTGAGGCACGGCCGCGTCGAGCGGCACTCGGAACACCTGCCTGCATTCGCACCGGCGCTCACTCAGGGCTGGAACTCTCGGGCACGGCGAAGCCTTCACCCACCATGTGGTGTCACGGCCATGGTGCGCGAACTTGAATGCCCTCGCATCTCACCCACGCCGCAGGAGAGTGTGACGGCGCCCGTGGGGAGCCGCAGGACAGCGAGTCATCCGTCCCGGCTGCGGAGGACCGGCGACGGTGAGCCGCGAAGCACCGAAGCTGCGCAGCCGGGGACACCCCCGGTCCTGGAAAAGCAGGCTCACGTGTCGGGCAGCCTTTCCAGCAGCCCCTCTCAGGGTCGGCGCCCCAAGCCCCGCCCCGTGAGGAATGCCCTTATGCGTTTCCCGGTCAGGGTCCATCGCCCCGTGCTGGCTTCGACCCGGTCGATGGCGGCCTGGGATCCCCGCACGGCCCGGCAACGACGTACTCCCCTCGGCGTCGGTGCCCCCGCCTTGCCCCGCGGGCGCGCTGTCGACGCCGTCTACCTGGGTGATCGCCTTGGAGGACATGCAAAGGCCCTTCACCAGAGGACCAGGAAGCCGGAGCGGGTGCTCGGGTCACACCTTGCCACTGCCCACTGGTGCTCGCCCATCACGGTTGCGGCGGCCTGCGGGCGGCAGCAGGGTGAATGAGGACGTGTCGGTCCTGGTCGGGCCGCGTCCCCCGGCGCCACCGAGAGGACGGCGATGGTGATGCACAGAGAACACGCCAAGGTGAAGCAGGTCAGGGGCAAGATGAAGGAGACACTCGGCAAGGCCCTGGGGGACAATTCCATGCGGAGGTCCGGCCGCAGAGAGCAGGTGCGCGGCAAGGCGCAGGAGATGACCGCAAGGGCCGCCGACCAGGTCCGCAAGCGGATCGGGCATTGACCGCGAGCGCACGGCCGACCTCGCGCGCCTTCGGCTACCGTCGCCGTAATCCGTGTGGCCATTGCGGCCGACGCAGCTGATCGCGAAGCAGTTTCAAGGCCACGACGACGGCCATCTGCCGGACAGCTTTCCTTACGTCTGCCCCATCGGAGTGAGGTGGTCTGCTCGGCCCCCGCCATGCTTGGCCCGGCTGCCGTGAGGGCAGCGTGCGACTGGCCCGCGGGCATCTCCGCCCGGATCAGGCGGTGGTCTCCCTCCCTGGGGACGGAGACGGAAGGGGTGCGGCCCACCATTGCATGGCGAACTTCGCACGGACGTCACGCCTGTTGGACGTGATCGGGAAAGCGGGAGCACATGACTCTTCAGCATCCCGCCGACCGCGGCGGAGACAAGCGCGGTAAGTTCGGGCGTCTTGCGGAGTACGTGTCGAAATTGACCAGCTCACCGGCATTCTTCGCATTCTGCCTCGGGCTGGTCGTTCTCACTGCCATCGTGCATCTCGCCGGCCTCGGGTTGACATGGCAACTATTCGCCGGCGATGCCATGACGGCGGTGACACTGCTGCTTCTTGCACTGTTGAAGAACTCTGAACTACGGGCCGAGCGAGCAATCCAGCGCAAGCTTGACGCCCTCGCCGCCGCCCTGCTCGAAGCACAGGAAAACAAGCCGGGGAAGGCGCACGAAGACCTCAAGTCCGTGATCCGAATGGAAGACGACATCTGAGCGTCCGGGAGCACGAACCGAGTCTCCGGGCGTGTCAAGTCGAGGGGACGAGTTCATCGTTCCCCTGCGGACACATCAGACTTCGTCGTCTTCGTACTCATCCTCGTCGTACTCATCCTGCACCTGGCAACGGTGTACCTCGACGACACCAGGGCGCGCGATGTCCTGGAAGCCGGGCAGGCCCAGTTCGCGGAACGTCTGGCCCAGCTGTCCGAGCATGCCGTACGGGGGATAGAGATCTATGCCGAGCCGTCCGCGGCTCCAGTCACCCCTGAGCCACAGCAGGCGGCGGACCTCACCCCAGGGCGTGCATACCTCCATAACTCCTGGCAGCAGCAGAGCGGCCGCGACAGCCTCTGCCAGGCTGCCCGGCAGGCCGCCGACTCGATAGAGGCGACAGGAGCACAGACACGCCACCCAGAGGACCCGCCACCGGGTGCAACAGAGCGTCCTCGCCGGCACGGCGGGCGAGAACGTCGTCAACGACGCGTACCTCGTGCCGCGGGAGCACTGCGAGGAGTTCTGGGCCGAGGCGACCCATGCGGCCGACGGACTGCAGGGGGTTCGCATCGAGGTCACCCGCCTGCACCGAGGCATCGGACCGTTCCACCGCACCGAGCACCGGCGCACACTCTCTCCGGGCTCGACCCTGCTGCTCTACACCGACGGGCTCATCGAGCACCCCGGCCACGACATCGACGCGGCCATCGCACAACTCGTCTCCCTGCCGGCCCGCCATGGAGACGACCCACTACCCGACCTGGTACGCCGGATCAGCAAACGACTGGCGGACCCACACCCCGGGGACAACGTCGTCGTACTCGCCGTACACGTGCCCTGACGAACGCCGTCCGGTCTCGTCGCCCACGTCAAGAACCGTTTGCCACGCCGGGATCTACACCGATGATGGCCGACCGTCACTCAGCGTGCGCGCCACACGGAAAGTGAGCCAGCCCCGTCAAGGCACGGTGCCGACCCGCTCCTGAGCGAGGCGCGCGGGCCCACGGGAGCCAGGTTGGGCCGCCGACCCCTGTGACGCCCCGGACCGCGTTGGACACACGTGGCGCCAGTTGCCTGAGACCGATCGCCGCAGAGCCGATCGCCGCAAAGCCAGCACAATGGTCGGCTGGGGTCCGGCCTGCGAGCGGTCGGCGGCGGAGACTCGGAGCGCACCATGCGCAAGGTCATCGTTTGCACGTTCCTGACGCTGGACGGCGTCATGCAGGCGCCGGGCGGTCCGGATGAGGACGCTGAGAGCGGCTTCGAGCACGGCGGCTGGCAGAAACCGGTGGCCGACGACGAGATCGGCACGGCCATCGCCGGCTGGTATGAGAACTCCGACGCGATGCTGCTCGGCCGTAAGACGTATGAGATCTTCGCGTCGTACTGGCCGACCGCTGAACCCGGCAACACGTTCACCAGTCGGATGAACAGCATGCACAAGTACGTGGCGTCTCGGACCCCGACATCCGTCGAGTGGCGGAACTCCACGCTGTTGGAGGGCGACATCGTCGATGCCGTACGCAAGCTGAAGGTGTCCGACGGCGGCAACATCAACGTCGTCGGCAGCGGCGACCTCGCCCAGACCCTCATGCAGCACGGCCTCGTCGACGAGTACCGGCTGACCATCCATCCGGTGATCATCGGCACCGGCAAGCGGCCGTTCGCCGATGGAGCGATCCCCGCTGCGCTGGAGCCGGTCAGCGTCTCGACGACGAAGGGCGGCACCATCGTCGGCGTCTACCGGCCGAACGGCAAGCCCGGCTACGACAGCTACTAGTACTCCAGCAGTACTTCGCCATTTCTGCTGGTCAGGGTTCTGAGGGTGGGGAGTGTAGTGGTGTGGGCAGGGGCATGGAACGGTCTTTGGCGGGGTGCCGCCCCAACGAGTGGCCGCGCCGTATGCAGTGACA
>NZ_JBFAET010000159.1:0-20838 GCF_040642095.1 Streptomyces sp. NPDC020362 | reverse complement strand
GAACGGGGACACGTAGCCGAAAGCGGGTCCACGTGCCCCGCGCGGGTGCTGGGGGGCCCGCTTGCGCCCCTCGAACCCTGGCGGGCTCGTTCGGCGTCCAGGTCCTGGCCGCGAAGCGGCCCCGCACGAGCGGTGGCCTCACCGTTTCACGGGTCAAACGGTTCTGCGCGGGTAGTGAATGGTGGGGCGGGTGGGACTCGAACCCACGGCCGACGGATTATGAGTCCGCTGCTCTAACCGGCTGAGCTACCGCCCCATAGCGGCGTGTCGCGTACAAGTGTGCGCGCCGTCTGCCGCAGCATAGCCGCTCATACGATCTCCTGCTTCGGATGGTCGGCTTATGCGCTGCTTCCTGACCTTGAGGACTTCGCAGCGCCCGCACTGGTTCCCCCGGACATGAAAAAGGACCCCGGCGGGGTCCCAGTTCAGCGCGCTCCCCCGACTGGACTCGAACCAGTAACCTGCCGGTTAACAGCCGGCTGCTCTGCCAATTGAGCTACGGAGGACCGAAGCTCCCCCGACTGGACTCGAACCAGTAACCTGCCGGTTAACAGCCGGCTGCTCTGCCAATTGAGCTACGGAGGATCGCCTCGTTGCATCGAACGTACCTACCTGGGTATTCGCCAGGGGGCGGTCGCTCGCTGCGACACATACATTAGCGCAAGCAGGGGGGTGCTCCGCCAATCGGTTCTCCCCGGCCCCGACGCCGCACCAGAGACCTACGCAAGGGAAGGGTGGCAGCCATGCGCTACCGGCTCACATTCGTCGCCGGACTGGCCCTCGGTTACGTACTGGGCACGCGGGCCGGACGCGAGCGCTACGAGCAGCTGAAGAAGTCCGCTCGCCGGATCGCGCAGAACCCTGCCGTCCGCAACACCGCCGAGACGGCCGCCCAGCAGGGCCGCGTCTACGCCGGCAAGGCGTTCCACACGGTCAGCGACAAGGTCGGCGACCGAGTGCCGGCATCCGTCGCCGACCGGGTCCGCTCCCTGCGGGAACGCACCATCGACGGAACAGAAGAGGACGACTGGGGCACGAGCAACACATGAGCGGTTCCTTCCCGGCACGGGGCAGGGCCGTCCCCTGAGAGGCGCGGGGAACTGCGCGACCAGCCACGACGGCCCCGCACCCGCCCGACGACGGACACCGCCACGGCGAGATCGCGCCCACGACCAAAGCAAGCGCCGCGATGCGGCAGAATTTTCGCCATGGGGATAGTCGCCGGGTTGGACAGCTCGCCCGATTTCACGCGGATCGTGGTCTGTGACGCGGACACGGGTGCCGTGCTCCGCCAGGGGTACGCCCCGCATCCGGTCGACGCGCCGGAAGGCGGCGGACGGCCCAGTGACGTGGACCCGCAGGCCTGGCTGCTGTCCCTGGGCGAGGCCGCGGGGGGCGGCCTGCTGGAGGGTGTGCAGGCCATCGGCGTCTCCTCGCAGCAGAACGCGCTGGTCCCGCTGGACGCACAGGGCAACACCGTGCGTCCGGCGATGGTCGGCGGCGACAAGCGGGCGCAGGTCGCGGCGGCCGATCTGGTCGACGCGCTCGGCGGCAGGGAGGCCTGGGCCCAGGCGGTCGGCTGTGTGCCGCAGGCCGCACAGCCCGTGACCAAGCTGCGCTGGCTCGCGAAGAGCGAACCGGAGAACGCGCGGCGCACCGCCGTGCTGCTGCAGGCCCACGACTGGCTGGTGTGGCAGCTGCTCGGGCGCCCCGTACGCAGAACCACCGACCGGGGCGGCGCCTCCGGCACCGGGTACTGGTCCGCCGCCACCGGCGGGTACCGGCCCGACCTGGTCGAGCTGGCGCTCGGCCACCAGGCGATGCTGCCCGAGGTGATCGGCCCCTCGGACGCGGCCGGTACGACCCCGGAGGGGCTGCTGATCTCCGCCGGGACCGGCGAGACCATGGCCGCCGCGTTCGGGCTCGGGATCGGCCTCGGGGACGCCGTCGTCTCGCTCGGGGCCTCCGGGTCCGTGATGGCCGTGCACCCGGAGGCGCTCGCCGACCAGTCCGGGATGATCACCTCACTCGCCGACGCCACCGGCATGCACCTGCCGGTCGTCACCACCCTCAACGCCGTACGCACCCTGCGCGGCACCGCCGAACTCCTCGGCCTGCCGGATCTGGAGAGCCTGTCCGACCTGGCGATGAAGTCGACGCCGGGATCCCATGGGCTGGTCCTCCTCCCCTACCTGGAGGGAGAGCGGACGCCGCATCTGCCGCACACCGCGGGGACGCTCGCCGGGCTGCGGCGCGAGTCGATGAAGCCGGAGCATCTGGCGCGGGCCGCGTTCGAGGGCATGCTGTGCGGACTCGCCGACGCGCTGGACGTGCTGCGCGGGCGGGGCGTGGACGTGCGGCGGATCTTCCTGCTCGGCCCGGCCGCCGAGCTGCCGGCCGTGCAGGCCGCGGCGCCCTCGCTGTTTGCCGCGCAGGTCGTCGTGCCGCAGCCCGCCGACTACGCCGCGATCGGCGCGGCCCGGCAGGCCGCTTGGGCGCTCGGTGTGTCGCAGGGCACACTCGACCCGCGCACGCCGCCGGCCTGGCAGGGTGCGGCCGCGCAGGTTCTGGAGCCGGGTGACGAGCTGGCCGTCGGGCAGGCCGTGCGCCAGCAGTTCGTCTCCGTGCGGGAGCAGACCCACCCGGGTTCGTTCCGCCCCTGAACGCCCCGCCGTACCGCCCCTGGTTGACGGGCGGCGCGGTTCATCGGTTGGGTTAATCGGTTGAGGTAACACAGGTGGAGTGTCCGACGATAGGGGCCAAGGGCACACCGACGAGCCCCACCGCCGACTCCGAGAGACGTAGCGTGCTCATACGACTTCTGCGGACCTATCTCAGGCCCTACAAGAAACCCATAGCCCTCCTGGTGCTGCTGCAGTTCCTGCAGACCTGCGCCACCCTCTACCTGCCCACTCTGAACGCACACATCATCGACAAGGGCGTCGTGAAGGGCGACACGGGTTACATCCTGTCCTTCGGCGGCCTGATGATCGGCATCTCGCTGGCGCAGGTCGTGTGCAACATCGGCGCCGTGTACTACGGCGCCCGCACCGCCTCGGCGCTCGGCCGGGACGTGCGCGCCGCGGTCTTCGACCGGGTGCAGTCCTTCTCCGCCCGTGAGGTGGGTCACTTCGGAGCCCCCTCGCTCATCACCCGTACGACGAACGACGTGCAGCAGGTCCAGATGCTGGCCCTGATGACGTTCACTCTGATGGTTTCGGCGCCCATCATGTGCGTCGGCGGAATCGTGCTGGCGCTCGGTCTGGACGTTCCGCTGTCCGGGGTCCTCGTCGCCGTCGTTCCGGTGCTCGGCATCTCCGTGACGCTGATCGTGCGCCGGCTGCGTCCGCTGTTCCGGTCCATGCAGGTACGCCTCGACACCGTGAACCGGGTGCTGCGCGAGCAGATCACCGGCAACCGGGTGATCCGCGCCTTCGTCCGGGACGAGTACGAGCAGGGCCGGTTCGGGAAAGCGAACGGCGATCTGACCGAGATGCAGCTGGCCACCGGCCGGATGCTCGCGCTGATGTTCCCGATCGTCATGACGGTGGTGAACGTGTCGTCGATCGCGGTGGTGTGGTTCGGCGCGCACCGCATCGACAGCGGCGGAATGCAGATCGGCGACCTGACCGCGTTCCTCGCCTATCTGATGCAGATCGTCATGTCGGTGATGATGGCCACCTTCATGTTCATGATGGTGCCGCGCGCGGAGGTGTGCGCCGAGCGCATCCAGGAGGTCCTGGAGACCGACTCCAGCGTGGTGCCGCCGCTCGCACCGGTCATCGAGCTGCCCCGGCACGGCCATCTGGAGATCCGGGGCGCGGGGTTCCGCTATCCGGGTGCCGAGGAACCGGTGCTGAAGTCCATCGACCTGGTGGCCCGGCCGGGCGAGACGACCGCCGTGATCGGCTCCACCGGCAGCGGCAAGTCGACGCTGCTGGGGCTGGTCCCGCGGCTGTTCGACGCCACCGAGGGCGAGGTGCTGGTCGACGGCGTGGACGTCCAGGAGGTCGAGCCCCTGCTGCTCGCGAAGACGGTCGGGCTCGTGCCGCAGAAGCCGTACCTGTTCGCGGGCACGGTCGCGACCAACCTGCGCTACGGCAATCCGCACGCCACCGACGAGGAGTTGTGGCACGCGCTGGAGGTGGCGCAGGCCAAGGGCTTCGTGCAGAAGCTGGAGGGCGGGCTGAACGCGCCGATCGCGCAGGGCGGCACGAACGTGTCCGGCGGCCAGCGGCAGCGGCTCGCCATCGCCCGCACGCTGGTCCAGCGCCCGGAGATCTACCTCTTCGACGACTCCTTCTCCGCGCTCGACTACGCCACCGACGCGGCCCTGCGCGCCGCGCTCGGCCGGGAGACCGCCGAGGCCACCGTGGTGATCGTCGCCCAGCGGGTGGCGACCATCCGCGACGCCGACCGCATCGTCGTACTGGACGAGGGCCGGGTGGTCGGCTCCGGCCGGCACCACGAGCTGATGGCGACCAATGAGACCTACCGGGAGATCGTGCTCTCCCAGCTGACGGAAGCGGAGGCCGCCTGATGGCCGGGCCCATGGGACGCATGATGGCCGGGGGTGGCCCCGACCAGCGCTCGATGGACTTCAAGGCGTCGGGCAAACGGCTCGTCGCCCATTTCAAACCCGAACGGTTCACCCTCTACGGCCTGCTGCTGTGCGTGGTCGTCAGCGTGGCCCTGAGCGTGATCGGCCCGAAGATCCTCGGCAAGGCCACCGACCTCGTCTTCGCCGGCATCATCGGCAAGCAGATGCCGGCCGGGGCCACCAAGGAGCAGGTGCTCCAGTCGATGCGCGACCACGGCCGGGGCCAGATCGCGGACATGCTGAAGAGCACCGACTTCACCCCCGGCAAGGGCATCGACTTCGGTGCCGTCGAAAACGTGCTGCTGATCGCGCTCGGCACCTTCCTCGTCGCCGGTCTGCTGATGGCGGTCGCCACGCGGCTGACCAACCGGGCCGTGAACCGGACGATGTACCGGCTGCGCAAGGACGTGCAGGGGAAGCTGTCGCGGCTGCCGCTGTCCTACTTCGACAAGAGCCGGCGCGGCGAGGTGCTCTCCCGGGCCACCAACGACATCGACAACATCGGGCAGACGCTCCAGCAGTCGATGGGCCAGCTGATCAACTCGGTGCTGACCATCATCGGTGTGCTCGTGATGATGTTCTGGGTCTCCTGGCTGCTGGCGCTGGTCGCGCTGGTGACCGTGCCGCTGTCCTTCGTCATCGCCACCCGGGTCGGCAAGCGGTCGCAGCCGCACTTCGTGCAGCAGTGGCGCTCCACCGGCAAGCTGAACGCGCACGTCGAGGAGATGTACACCGGGCACACCCTGGTGAAGGTGTTCGGACGGCAGGAGGAGTCGGCCCAGCAGTTCGCCGAGCAGAACGATGCGCTGTACGAGGCCGCGTTCAAGGCGCAGTTCAACAGCGGTGTGATGCAGCCGCTGATGATGTTCGTGTCGAACCTGAACTATGTGCTGGTGGCCGTGGTCGGCGGCCTTCGGGTCGCGTCGGGCGCGCTGTCCATCGGTGACGTCCAGGCCTTCATCCAGTACTCGCGGCAGTTCTCGATGCCGCTGACGCAGGTCGCGTCGATGGCGAACCTGGTGCAGTCGGGCGTCGCCTCGGCCGAGCGGATCTTCGAACTCCTGGACGCGGAGGAGCAGGAGGCGGATCCGGTTCCGGGCGAGCGGCCGGCCGAGCTGCGCGGGCGGGTGCGCCTGGAGCACGTGTCCTTCCGGTACGACCCGGAGAAGCCGCTCATCGAGGACCTCTCGCTGACGGTGGAGCCCGGGCAGACGGTGGCGATCGTCGGCCCGACCGGGGCGGGCAAGACCACGCTGGTCAACCTGCTGATGCGGTTCTACGACGTGTCCGGCGGGCACATCGCCCTCGACGGCGTGGACGTCCGGAAGATGTCCCGGGACGAACTGCGGGCCGGGATCGGCATGGTGCTCCAGGACACCTGGCTGTTCGGCGGCACCATCGCGGAGAACATCGCGTACGGCGCCGCGCGCGAGGTCACCCGGGGCGAGATCGAGGAGGCGGCACGGGCGGCCCACGCCGACCGGTTCATCCGCACCCTGCCCGAGGGCTACGACACCGTGATCGACGACGAGGGCACGGGGGTCAGCGCCGGTGAGAAGCAGCTCATCACCATCGCGCGGGCGTTCCTGTCCGACCCGACGATCCTGGTGCTGGACGAGGCGACCAGCTCCGTCGACACCCGCACCGAGGTGCTGATCCAGAAGGCGATGGCCAAACTCGCCGACGGGCGGACGTCGTTCGTCATCGCGCACCGGCTCTCCACCATCCGGGACGCGGACACGATCCTGGTGATGGAGAACGGCTCGATCGTCGAACAGGGCGCGCACACGGAGCTGCTGGCGGCCGACGGTGCGTACGCCCGCCTGTACAAGGCCCAGTTCGCCCAGGCAGTGGCCGAGGTGGACTGAGGCCGTTGCCGCGGACCGGCGCGGGCAGTGGCCGAGGTGCACCGAGGCCGCTGCCCGACGCCGGCACTGGGCGGGGGGCGCCGCATCGCGGGAACTGCGCGAACAACCACCACGCACCGGCACCCGGCGACGCACCGCGGGTCCCACGGCGGACCCCGTCACCCAACCGCCCGCAGCAGCACAGCCCACGACGTGGCGGCAAGCCCCCAGGGGCGCGGGGAACTGCGCGAACAACCACCACGCACCGGCACCCGGCGACGGACCGCAGGACAACGGCGGCGGACCGCGGAGCAGCGGCGGCGGACCGGCCGGTGCCGGGTCAGTCCAGGTATCCCCGGAGCTGGTCGGCGAAGGCGTGGTCCCTGAGTTTGTTCAGGGTCTTCGACTCGATCTGCCGTATCCGTTCCCGCGTCACGCCGAACAGGCGCCCTATCTCCTCCAGGGTCCGGGGACGTCCGTCGGCCAGGCCGTAGCGGAGCTGGACGACCTTGCGCTCGCGCTCGCCGAGGGTGGACAGCACGGCCTCGAGGTGCTGCCGCAGCAGCAGGAAGGCGGCCGACTCGACGGGGCTCGCGGCGTCGCCGTCCTCGATGAGGTCACCGAGGGCCACGTCGTCCTCCTCGCCGACCGGGGCGTGCAGGGACACCGGCTCCTGGGCGAGCCGCAGCACCTCGGAGACACGCTCGGGCGCCAGCTCGAGGTGGTCGGCGACCTCTTCGGGCGTCGGCTCGTACCCGCGTTCCTGGAGCATGCGGCGCTGGACGCGCACGACCCGGTTGATGAGTTCCACGACGTGCACGGGAACGCGGATGGTGCGGGCCTGGTCGGCCAGGGCGCGGGACATGGCCTGCCGGATCCACCAGGTGGCGTAGGTGGAGAACTTGTAGCCGCGGGCGTAGTCGAACTTCTCCACGGCCCGGATGAGCCCGAGGTTGCCCTCCTGGACCAGGTCGAGCATGGTCAGGCCGCGTCCGACGTACCGCTTGGCGACGGACACGACGAGCCGCAGGTTGGCCTCGATGAGGCGGCGCTTGGCCATCCGGCCCATGACGACGAGCCGGTCCAGGTCGAGCGCGAGCTGGCTGTCCAGGTCCGGGGCGGTGCTCAGCTTCTCCTCGGCGAACAGCCCGGCTTCGACCCGGCGGGCGAGTTCGACCTCCTCGGCCGCGGTGAGCAGCGGGATGCGGCCGATCTCGCGCAGGTACTGGCGGAACAGGTCCGAGGAGGGACTGCCGGTCTCGGCCCGGGCGGCTGCCGGGACCTCGGCGGGCTCGGCGGCCTCCTCCGGCGCGCCGGCCTCGTCCGGTTCCTCGGTGAGCGCCCCTGCGGGCGGCTCCGCCGGTTCGCCGGCCGCCTCGGGGCGTGCCTCCGGGGTCCCTGCCGCGTTCGCTCCCGGGTCCGTCTCCGGGTGGCGGAGGGCACGGCTCTGCGGTGGCACGGCCACGAGGACGTCGCTCTCGGCGTCCGCCTCGTCGGCGGTGGTGCTGGTGTTGCTGTCGGTCTGGGTGAGGGTCTGGGTCTGCACGGGGGCGACCTCCAGGATGATCGCTGCTCAAGGTGTGCGGCAGCGGTACTTCGGGGGCGGAGAGTCGACGGCCTGCGCTCCGAGGACTCGGGCACCGCCCCCAGTGTGGAGTAAGACACATCCCCGCCACGAGGGGCGTGCGGTGACTTTTTGCATCCGGTCCGTGACCCGCTGGTGACCGGGGCCGGGAAGACTCGCGCGCGAAGGACCGCGGCGGCCGACGAGCCCCGCCGTCACAGACGCCCGCGGCGAACGGCAGGCCCCACTGCCGTGGACGCCCACGGCAGACGACGAGCCCCACCACCGTGGACGCCCGGGGCGGCTACAGCGCTTCCGCGCCCCGCTCGCGCAGCGTCCGGTCGTACTGCTGCAGGACCCACATCTCGTTCTGCACGGCGGCCAGCTGGGCGGGGTCGCCGCCGCTGGACAGGCGGGTCAGCTGGGACTGGATGTCACGGATCCGGCGCTCCACCGCGCGGCGGCGGACCTGCACCAGGACCGTGCCGGCGTAGGTCTCGTCCACGGTGCGGCGCAGGATCGGCTCGACGGCCAGCTCGGTGACCATTGCGCGGACGGTGTCGTCGGGCGCGGCCTCGCGGACACGGACCAGGTACTCCTGGGCGTCCTGGACGCCGTACTCGGCGCCGCCCGCCTCCGCGATCGCCTGGCGTACGGCGGCGTAGGGCGGGGCGGTGAACTCGTCGACGCCGTAGGCGTCGACGGCCGGGGAGACCAGCTCGGGCCGCTGGAGGGCGAGTTTGAGGAGTTCGCGTTCGGCTGCGAAGACGGGGTTGCGCAGGGTGAGGGCCGGGCCGGACGGGGAGGTGCGGGTGTCGGCCTCCCACTGCTGCCGTGAGGCGCCGGGCTGCTGCTGCGGGCCGCCCTTGCCGCCGCGCTCGCGCGCCCAGCGGGCCAGCTGGGCCACCCGCTTGACCACGAACTGGGTGTCGAGGATGCCGAGCATGCCGGCCAGCTGGACGGCGACCTCGTGCTGGGCGCCGCTGTTCTTGATGCGGGCGACGATCGGGGCGGCCTCGTCCAGGGCGGCGGCGCGGCCCGCGGGGGTGTCCAGGTCGTAGCGGGCGACGATCTGGCGCAGCGCGAACTCGAAGAGCGGGGTGCGGGGTTCGACCAGGTCGGTGACCGCCTCGTCGCCCTTGGCCAGACGCAGCTCGCAGGGGTCCATGCCGTCCGGGGCGATGGCGATGTACGTCTCGGCGGCGAACTTCTGGTCGTCCTCGAAGGCGCGCAGGGCCGCCTTCTGGCCGGCCGCGTCGCCGTCGAAGGTGAAGATCACGCGGGCCGAGCCGTTGTCCATGAGCAGACGGCGCAGGATCCTGATGTGCTCACCGCCGAAGGCCGTGCCGCAGGTGGCGATGGCCGTGGTGACACCGGCGAGGTGGCAGGCCATGACGTCCGTGTAGCCCTCGACGACGACGGCCCTGCTGCTCTTGGCGATGTGCTGCTTGGCGAGGTCGATGCCGTAGAGGACCTGGCTCTTCTTGTAGATCGCCGTCTCGGGCGTGTTCAGGTACTTCGGGCCGTTGTCCGCCTCGTAGAGCTTGCGGGCGCCGAAGCCGACGACGTCGCCGCCGATGTCCCGGATGGGCCACATCAGGCGGCCCCGGAACCGGTCGATCGGGCCCCGGCGGCCCTCCTGGGACAGCCCGGAAAGGATCAGTTCCTTGTCGGTGAAGCCCTTGCCGCGCAGGTAGCGGGTGAGGTGGTCCCAGCCCTGGGGGCTGTAGCCGACGCCGAAGTGGACGGCGGCGGCCTGGTCGAAACCGCGCTCGGCGAGGAAGATCCGGCCGGTCTCGGCCTCGGGGCCGGTGGCGAGCTGCTCGGCGTACCACTGGGCGGCGATCTTGTGCGCCTCGACCAGGCGGATGCGCTCGCCGCGCTGGTGGGCCGGGTTGTACCCGCCCTCCTCGTAGCGCAGGGTGATGCCGGCCTGGGCGGCCAGGCGCTCGACCACCTCCGAGAAGGAGAGGTGGTCCACCTTCATGACGAAGGTGATGGTGTCGCCGCCCTCCTGGCAGCCGAAGCAGTGGAAGAGTCCCTTGCTCGGGCTGACCTGGAAGGACGGCGACTTCTCGTCGTGGAAGGGGCACAGCCCCTTGAGGTTTCCGCCACCGGCGTTGCGCAGCTGGAGGTACTCGGAGACCACGGCGTCGATCGGAACCGCGTCCCGAACCGCCTTCACGTCCTCGTCGTTGATCCGTCCTGCCACGAGGTGATTCTACGGGGGCGCACCGACATGACCGGGGACACCGATGCGCCCCCGAAGGGGCGCGGGGAACTGCGCGACGAGCCATGCACGCCCCGCACCCGCGCGCCGACGGACGAGGGCAGATCCTCAGGCGGCCAGCGACTCCAGCGGCACATGGGGATCGGCCAGGGCCTCGAGATCCACCGGCACCGCGGCGCGGATCAGGTTCTGGATCGGCTCTGTGACATCCCACACGTTCACATTCATCCCGGCCAGCACCCTCCCCTCCTTCACCCAGAACGCGATGAACTCCCGCTTGGCCGCGTCGCCCCTGATGACCACCTCGTCGTACGAGCCCGCCGGCGCCCAGCCGCTGTACTCCATCCCGAGGTCGTACTGGTCGGTGAAGAAGTAGGGCACCCGGTCGTAGGTCACCTCCTGTCCGAGCATCGCGCGGGCGGCGGCCGGGCCGCCGTTGAGGGCGTTGGCCCAGTGCTCCACCCGGAGCCTGGTGTCGAAGAGGGCGTGCGGGAAGGCGGCGACATCGCCGGCCGCGTGGATGTCGGGGTCGGACGTCCGCAGCCGTTCGTCCACGGCGACGCCGCCTCCGTGCGCCCGGTCGGCCAGCTCCAGGCCCGCCGCCTTCGCCAGGCCCGTGCGCGGTACCGCGCCGATCGCCGCGAGGACGTCGTGGGCCGGGTGCTCCTCGCCGTCGTCGGTGCGGGCCGCGAGGACCATGCCGTCCTGGCCGACGATCTCGGTGAGCCGCACGCCGAAGCGGAAGCGGACCCCGTGCGCGCGGTGCAGCTCGGCGAAGACATTGCCCAGCTCGGGCCCGAGGACGCCGTGCAGCGGGGTCGGTCCGTGCTCGATGACGGTGACCTCGGCGCCGTAGGTGCGTGCCGCCGCCGCGACCTCCAGGCCGATCCAGCCGGCGCCGGCGATCACGAGATGGCCGTTGTCCCGGCCGAGCGCGGCGAGGACGCCCTTGAGCCGCTCGGCGTGGGCGAGGCGGCGCAGGTGGTGCACGCCCGCCAGGTCGGTGCCGGGGATGTCCAGGCGACGGGGCTCCGCACCCGTGGCCAGAAGCAGCTTGTCGTACCGGACGAGAGTGCCGTCGTCCCCGAAGCGCACCGTCTTCGCGGCCCGGTCGATCCGGTCGACGGTCTGGCCGAGGTGCAGCTCGATGTCGTTCTGCGCGTACCAGGCGGGCTCGTGCACGAAGACGCTGTCGCGCTCCTCCTTGCCGAGCAGATAGCCCTTGGACAGCGGTGGGCGCTCATAAGGGTGGTCGCGTTCGTCGCAGATCAGTATCACCCGGCCGCTGAAGCCCTCCGCACGGAGCGTCTCGGCCGCTTTCGCGCCGGCGAGACCGCCTCCGACGATGACGAATGTCTGATCCGCGTCGACCACTTGATGCCTCCTCGTAAGGGTGCCGCCACAAGCGAGCGTCCCGCACGCAACGTGCTGCGGGAAGAGGGATTGACCCGATCAGGCCACTCAGGGGCACATTCCTTTCCCCGGGCCTCCCAGAAGGTGCTCGGGCTGTCGGGCCCGGGAGGAGTGCGGGTCTCGTCAAGGATGGCCCGGCCGGGCCGGGGCAGGCCGGCACGTGCGGTGCAGCGTCGTCGTGTCCGGCTCCTTCGAGGGCCCGAGGCCCCACGGCCGACACGACGGAGCCACAGAGGTCGAACACATGCGCCCTTGTTCGCTGGTCGGGACAAGAACTCCGCACGTGTGATGCTCCTCCGGGCTGGTCCGGCCGCGGCTGGTGCCGAGGGCGTAGGACCTCCTGGAGCGCTGCTCCAGGAGGCGGCCTGAGCCGGGAATCCCCTCCCTTCCTCAGGGAGGAGAGCAGTCAAGCCCCCGTCAGTCTCGCGTGCAGGGAGCGTGCCGAGGCGTCGGTGAGGGAGGCGATCTGGTCGACGATCACCCGTTTGCGCGCGTGGTCGTCGGGTGCCTCCTCGAACAGCGCCCGGAACTGGGGCTCCAGACCGACCGGCGCGCGGGCGGTGAGCGCCTCGGCCAGCTCGGCGACGACCACCCGCTGGTCGGCACGGAGCCGCTCCTGCTCGGCACGCTGCATGACGTACCGGTCGGCGACCGCCTTGAGCACCGCGCACTCCAGGCGGGTCCCGTGGGGCACGACGAGTTCGGCGCCGTAACGGGTGAGCCGGCCGGTGCCGTACGCGGCGCGGGTGGCGGTCTCGGCGGCCAGGCAGAACCGGCCGATGAGCTGGCTGGTGGCGTCCTTCAGGCGGGCCTGGGCGACCGCCGTGCCGTCGTAGCCGTGCGGCCACCACTCCTCGTCCTGGAGGCGGTCGAGGGCGGCGGCCAGCTCCGCCGGGTCGGTGTCCGCGGGGACGTAGCGGCCGATGGCCACCTCGAACACCGCCTGCCGCTCGGGCTCGGCGAGCAGGCAGTTGGGGTCGATGTGGCCGGCGTGCAGGCCGTCCTCGACGTCGTGCACCGAGTAGGCCACGTCGTCCGACCAGTCCATGACCTGGGCCTCGAAGCAGGTGCGGGTGCCGGGGGCGGTCTTGCGGACCCAGTCGAACACCGGGCGGTCGTCCTCGTACACACCGAACTTCCGGGACGCCGGGTCGGTGGGGTGGGCGCCGCGCGGCCAGGGGTACTTGGTGGCGGCGTCCAGGGCGGCGCGGGTGAGGTTGAGGCCGACGGAGCCCTCGGGGGTGAAGCGCTTGGGCTCGATGCGGGTGAGGAGTCTGAGGGACTGGGCGTTGCCCTCGAAGCCGCCGCAGTCGTCGGCGAACTCGTTCAGCGCGTGTTCGCCGTTGTGGCCGAAGGGCGGGTGGCCGAGGTCGTGCGAGAGGCAGGCCGCTTCGACCAGGTCGGGGTCGCAGCCGAGGGCTGCGCCCAGCTCCCGGCCGACCTGGGCGCACTCCAGGGAGTGGGTCAGACGGGTGCGGGGGCTGGCGTCCCATGCCTGACCGCGGGTCCCGGGGGTGAGCACCTGGGTCTTGCCGGCGAGGCGGCGGAGCGCCGCGCTGTGCAGGATGCGGGCGCGGTCGCGTTGGAAGGCGGTGCGGCCCGGGCGCTTGTCGGGTTCGGGGGCCCACCGTTCGACCGACGTCGGGTCGTAGGTGTCCTCGGGTGCGGTGCCGGTACCTGCGGTGCCTTCCATGATTCGACAGTAAGCGTCGGCAGTGACATTTGGGGGGCGGCCGGTCCGCCCGGTCGTATGCCGAGCCCTGCCTGCGGGCGTGCGGGTTTCGTCGTTGCCGGTCGCGCCCGTGCGGCGGAGCCGCACATCGAGCACGGCCCCGCACCCCTTCAGGCGGCTTCGGTGGAGCGTGTCGACAGGCTCTGGTCGTAGCGGTGGAGGATCAGGCGTGCCATCGCCCCGTGATCTCCCAGGGGGGCGGAGGCGATCCAGGGGGCCTGTTCCGCGCACTGTGTCGCGAAGCGGCCCGGAGCCGTGAAGTACGAAGCCACTGCCACTCTGTGGCGGCCCCTCGCAGCCAGGGTGTGCAGGGCCGCCGGGACCGTCGGGGTCGCCGCCGAGGCGTAGGCGGGGAGGACGGGGACGCCCAGGCGTGCGGCCAGGAGGCGGGCCGTGCGGTGGGTGTCCGTGGCCGAGTCGGGGTCGCGGGAGCCCGCTGCCGCGAGGACGACCGCGCTGCTGCGGCGCGCGCTGTCGTCCATGGCCGGGGGCCAGCCGGACTCGGCCAGGCGGGCGTGCAGGGCCTCTGCGAGGAGCGGGTGCGGGCCGAGGGGGGCGGCCACGCGGGTGCGGGCGGGCGAGGCGGCGGCCAGCTCGGGGATGTCCTGCTTGACGTGGTAGCCGCGGCCGAGGAGCAGCGGGACGAGGACGGCGGGGGTGTCGCCGAGGGCGGCGAGGGTGTCGGGGAGCAGGGGCTCGTTCAGCTCGATGTGGCCCAGGTGGAGGGGCAGGCCGGGGCGCAGCTGCCGTACCCGGTCCATCAGGGCCCGGACGGTGTCCAGCGCGCGCGGGTCGCGGCTGCCGTGGGCGACCAGGACGAGGGCGGGCGGGGCCGGGCGGCGGCGTCCGCCGGGCGAGACCAGCCGGAGGCGGCCGACGAGCCGGGTGCCGATGTCGCTCATGAGCTGCGCCGTGCTGTCGAGGTGGATGAGGGACTCGTCGCGAGGAGGGTTCGACGCCGTCATGGAACGATCCTGTCGGCGGCAGATTGCGCCGTCGTTGCGGGGCCGTCACGGGTATTTTCCGTGACTTCACCTCGCACGGATGCGCGATGTGAGGCGAACCGGATCGCCGTCCCCGGCGTCCTCCAAGGTCGGAGCCGATCCGGGAGCCGATCCATGGGGGACCGCATGAAGATCCGTCGACCGCGGCTGCCGCGCACCCGTACGGGCCAGCGGCGGCTGGTGCAGGCCGTGATGGCCGCGTGCGTGCTGGCGCTGCTGCCGGTCACCTGGCTGTTCGTGTCGACGGCGGACCGGCTGCGGACGACGGCGGACGCGCCGCGCACCGACGTCGCCGTCGTCTTCGGGGCCGGGCTGTGGAACGGGGAGCCGTCGCCGTATCTCGCGAACCGGCTGAACGCGGCGGCGAAGCTGTACCGGGCGGGCCGGGTCCAGGTCGTGCTCGTCACCGGGGACAACAGCCGCAAGGACTACGACGAGCCGGACGCCATGCGCACCTACCTGACGAAGCACGGGGTGCCGGACGCGCGGATCGTCAGCGACTACGCCGGATTCGACACCTGGGACTCCTGCGTACGGGCCCGGAAGATCTTCGGGGTGCACCGGGCCGTGCTGATCAGCCAGGGCTTCCACATCCGGCGGGCGGTGGCGTTGTGCGAGGCGGCGGGAGTGGCGTCGTACGGCATCGGGGTCGACGCGAAACACGACGTGACCTGGTACTACGGCGGCACGCGCGAGGTGTTCGCGGCGGGCAAGGCGGTGCTGGACGCGGTGTTCCGTCCCGATCCCACGTTCCTCGGGCCGAAGGAGCCCGGGGTGGCGCGGGCGCTCGCGGCGGCGCACTGACCTCGGCCTCACGGCGGCCGCGGCGGCGCACTGACTTCGGCCTCACGGCGGCCGCGGCGGCGCGCCGGCCCCGGCCTCACTGCGGCCGCGGCGGCGCGGGGAGGTCGTCGTCCCGGCCGTGTAACCGGGAGCGGGCGCGGGCCGTAACACGCCCGAAGCACGCTGGTGCGCATGGAGACCGCCTCGACGCCCACCCACTGCCCGTACTGCGCCCTGCAGTGCGGGATGAACGTCACGCCCCTGCCGCAGGGGGGCGTCGAGGTGACCGAACGCCCGGACTTCCCGGTGAACCGGGGCGCGCTGTGCGGCAAGGGCCGTACGGCCGCCGAGGTGCTCTCGCCCGCGCTGCGGCTGACCTCGCCGCTGGTGCGGTCGGACGGCCGCCTGGTGCCCGCCTCCTGGGCGCAGGCGCTGGATCTGGTGGCCGAGCGGCTCGGGCGGACGCGGGAGCGGTACGGGCCGGACGCGCTCGGGGTGTTCGGCGGGGGCGGGCTGACCAACGAGAAGGCGTACACGCTCGGCAAGTTCGCGCGGGTGGTGCTGGGTACCTCGCAGATCGACTACAACGGCCGCTTCTGCATGTCGTCGGCGGCGGCCGCCGGCACGAGGGCGTTCGGCCTGGACCGGGGGCTGCCGTTCCCGCTGGAGGACGTCCCGAGGACCGGGTGCGTGATCCTCGTCGGCTCCAACCTCGCCGAGACCATGCCGCCGTCGCTGCGCTTCTTCAGCGAACTGCGGGAGAACGGCGGCACGTTGATCGTGGTCGACCCGCGCCGTACGAAGACCGCCGAGCAGGCGGACCTGCATCTGGCGCCCCGCCCGGGCACCGACCTGGCTCTCGCGCTGGGCCTGCTGCACCTGGTGGTGGCCGAGGGGCGGACCGACGAGGAGTTCGTACGGGAGCGGACGACGGGCTGGGAGGAGGCCCGGGCGGCGGCGATGGGGCACTGGCCCGAGTACGTGGAGCGGATCACGGGGGTGTCCGTTCCGCACCTGCGGGAGGCGGTGCGGCTGTTCTGCGAGCCGGAGTCGGCCATGGTGCTGACCGCGCGCGGGCCGGAGCAGCAGGCCAAGGGGACGGACACGGTCGGCGCGTGGATCAACCTCTGCCTGGCGACCGGCCGCGCGGGCCGTCCGCTGTCCGGGTACGGCTGTCTGACCGGGCAGGGCAACGGGCAGGGCGGTCGCGAACACGGCCAGAAGGCCGACCAGTTGCCCGGCTACCGCAAGCTGGACGACCCGGCGGCCCGGCGGCACGTGGCCCGCGTGTGGGGTGTGGACCCGGACAGCCTCCCCGGCCCCGGGCGCAGCGCGTACGAGCTGCTCGACGCGCTCGGCACGGACATCCGCTCGCTGCTGCTGATGGGGTCCAACCCGGTGGTGTCGGCACCGCACGCGGCACACGTCGAGGAGCGGCTGCGCTCGCTGGACTTCCTGGTCGTGTGCGATGTCGTCCTGTCGGAGACGGCGGAGCTGGCGGACGTGGTACTGCCGGTCACCCAGTGGGCCGAGGAGACGGGGACGACGACCAGTCTGGAGGGCAGGGTCCTGCTGCGCCGGCAGGCGATCGCCCCGCCGCCGGGGGTCCGCAGCGATCTGCACGTCCTTCATGAGCTGGCGGCGCGGTCGGGCGTGGAGAAGGGTTTCCCGACCGACCCCGAGGAGGTCTTCGAGGAGCTGCGCCGGGCGAGCGCGGGCGGCCCGGCGGACTACTCGGGGATCACCTACCGGCGGCTGGCGGAGGAGAACGGCGTGTTCTGGCCGTGTCCGTCCGCCGCCGACGCGACGGACGAAGACGGCAAGGACAGCAAGCACGACGAGGACGGCACGGACGGCCAGCACGGCCAGCACGGCCAGCACGGCCAGCAGGACGAGAACGGCGAGGACGGTGAGGACACGGTGTTCGACGTCCTGCCGGACGATCCGGCCCACGACGCCGAGACCGCCGTGCCCGCCCCGCACCCGGGAACCCCGCGCCTCTTCCTGGACCGGTTCGCCACGCCCGACGGCCGGGCCCGGTTCGTGGCCGTGGCGCACCGGGCCAGTGCCGAGGAACCGGACGCCGAGTACCCGCTGCTGCTGACCACCGGCCGGGTGGTGTCCCAGTACCAGTCGGGGGCGCAGACGCGGCGGGTGGCGGAGCTGAACGCGGCCGCACCCGGCCCGTTCGTGGAACTGCACCCGCGCCTGGCGGCCCGGCTCGGGGCGTCCGAGGGCGACCCGCTGGCGGTGGTCTCGCGCCGGGGCCGGGCCGTGGCACCCGCACGGATCACCACCGCCATCCGCCCCGACACCGTCTTCATGCCCTTCCACTGGCCGGGCGAGGGCCGCGCCAACACCCTCACCAACCCGGCCCTGGATCCGACGTCGCGGATGCCGGAGTTCAAGACGTGTGCGGTGCGGGTGGAGGCGGTGGGGTGAGACCCGGCGGGGCGGCTCACGCGACGGCGCCGCGCCGGCTCTGGATGCGCCCGGCCTGTGGAGCGGCAAGGCCGGCCGACGGGTGGAGCCTGTGAAAGCCGTACGGATTCCGTCATGAGTCGGCTGCAGCACATGGACGCCGTCTCCATCATGGACCGCAGGCTCGCTACTGTCTGGTGCGATCACTGGTCACGGCGACATTCGTACGGGGGAGGTCCGCATGGCGTGGGACGAATGGGAACGGCTCAAAGCGGATGCACAGAAGCGCGACGCAACGCATATGCAGCTGAACCAACTCGCAGACCCGGGCGGAGGCGGCGGCGACGTCCACCACGGCGACCTGACGGTGTGCGAGAAGGATCTGAAGGCCGTGGGCGACGCCGCGTTCTCGCTGTACACGGACTTCAACCAATGCAGCGATCTCGCGCGCATCTCGTCGATGAAGGCCGCCGGCGGGCTGACGGATCAGGGTTACCTCATAGGTGAGGCCCTCGACCACGTTGCCGTGCGATGGGTGGACCAGGTGCAGTCCCTGCTCGACGCGTGTGTGCACATCTACTCCCACCTGGACTACACCCAGGCCGTCCACAAGGGCGATGAGGAGAGGGTCTACGCCACGCTCAGCAGCATCTCCACCCTGGACCAGGGCTTCGACCAGCACCGGGGGTACTGATGGACCTGGACAAGCTGCTGCACGGCGACTTCTCGGAGCTCGGCAAGGCGATCACCGACTGGGATTCCATGACGAAGCGTCTTGAGACCCTCGAACGGAATGCGCGAGACAACCTCAAGGCCAAGGCCATGAAGGCGCAGTGGGCGGGTATCAACGCGACGGTCACCCGGGAGTTCGTGGCGAAGACGGCGGACGAGTTCACCGACGCGCACACCCAGGCGCAGAGCATCGCCAACATCCTCCGCGACACCCGTGAGGAACTGATCACCTACCGCACGCATCTCCAGGAGACCATCGAGGACGCCCGGAAGAGGAACCTGACGGTGGTGGACGACGGGTGCGGGATGTTCCACGTCCAGATGATCGTCCACCCCGACCGGGCCGCGAAGGGCACGACCGTGCCCGAGCACACCGAGACCGACGAGGAGCTGCTCCGCGACGACGTGCAGCGGATCCTCAGCAAGGCGACGGAGAGCGACAGCTCCGCGGCACGGGTCCTCAAGTCCCTCGTGGACAGCGTCAAGGAGGGCTTCGCGGACTCCGCCTACGGGGACCGGGACGCGGCCGTCGGCGCGGAGAAGAAGGCCGCGCAGGACACGAAGGACGCCAAGGAGGCCGCCGGGCTGTACTCCCGGCTCGACGGGCTCAGCGACGCGGAGACGAAGCGGCTCCTCCAGCTGACCGAGAACGGGAAGAACTCGCCGGTCTTTTCGAGCGAGCTGATGAAGGACCTGAACTTCCGCGGCCGCGACGGAGCACATGGCCGACCATTTCTCCGCCGGTCGGCACCAGATGGACGCGATGCTGGAACGGCGGGCCCTGGACACGGGTATGAACCGTGCGGACCTCGACCGTTCGCCCGGGGAGTACGAGGACAACCTGCAGGGTCTGGAGGAGTCCTGGTACGTCATCGGCGTCAAGGGAGCCGATCAGGCGATGGGCGAGCGGTACTGACGTCATGACCCAACACGGTTCTTCGCACCCCTCCGGTCCCGATGCTCCCTTCTCTCCGCCAAGGCCGAAAAAGGCACGCATCGCTCTGATCGCCGGGGTGGTCATCACCGTCCTGGCCGTGTGCGCCGGGATCAAGTGGTGGCCGCGGGACAAGGTCACCGATCCGGACGCGCTGTGCTGGGGCGCACTGTCCCCGGCACGGGCCAAGCCGTTGCTCAGCACCGGAAAACCCGCCACCGCCACGGCAACAGCCACGGATGAGCACGATGCGACGTGTGACGTGAGGACCGGTGCTGCCGACCAGGACATTCAATTCGTCCTGACGCTGACCGACGGAAAGCAGGGAAGCCTCGCCCCGCCCCAAGGGGCCAAGCGCCTGTCGGGCACGCGGGCGGGGTGGGTCACCCAGGCCGAAGGCCGGATCGGTCTTGCGGATGCCTGCGCCTACCCGCTCCGCCCCGACGGTACCGGTCGGGTCGACCTGATCCTCAACACCACGATCACGGTGCGCCGGCACTTCGACTGGAAGTCCGCGGTCATGGTGCCCCGGGTCAGGCAGGTGCTGACGGAAGCGGCGGAGGGAATCGAACGGCACTACAAGTGCCAAAAGAAGTGAGGCGAGCGGGCAGGGCACGGACCCAGGGTGAGCCGAACAGCGCGGTTCGGTCCACAGGGCGCGGCGAGGTGGGCCGGACTCGCATAGGTTCGTTGCATGTCCGACACCGAGCACTTCGACCTCGGCGCCTACCTGGAGCGCATCGGATGGGAGGGCGGCAGGCGGGCCGACCTGGCGACCCTGCGGGGTGTGCATCTGGCGCACGCCCTGTCCCTTCCCTTCGAGAACCTGGACCCGCTGGCCGGGCGGGCACCGTCGCTGGCCGCCGCCGATCTGATGGCCAAGATGGTGCACGGCCGGCGCGGCGGCTACTGCTACGAGCAGAACACCCTGCTCAGGCTGGCTCTGGAGGCGCTCGGCCTCGGGGTGACGGGGCTGGCGGGACGGGTGGTGCTGGGTGCGGAGACGGTGGAGAGCCGTCCGCGGACGCACATGATGCTGCGGGTGGAGGTGCCCGGTGAACCGCGGCCGTATCTGGCGGACGTCGGCTTCGGGGCGGCCGGGGCGCTGCTGCAGCCGGTGCCGCTGACCGTCGGCGGGGAGCACGAGGGCGGCGGGCGCCGGCACCGGCTCGTACACCTGCCGCACGGCGGGCCGCTGGAGATGTGGGCGCTGCAGGCGTACGACCGGGACGCGGGGGACTTCGTCAGCCAGTACGTGTTCACGCTGGAGCCGTTCGTCGCACCCGACTTCGAGGTGTTCAACTGGCATGTCGGCACCAACCCCCGCTCCCCCTTCACCCGCCGCCCCCTCCTGCACCGGACCACGCCCGAACGCCACCTCGCCCTCGACGGCGCCCGTCTGGTCGAGACGCGCGCCGACGGCACGGTGACCGAGCGCAGGCTCACCGGCGAGACGGAGGCGCGGCGTGTGGTCGAGGAGGAGTTCGGGATCGCCGTGCCCGAGGGGCTGACGCTGCTGGGCTGAGTCAGCGGCGGGCCAGCCAGTCGCCGCCCTCGATCGGCCGCCCCAGGGCCCGC
>NZ_JBFAET010000158.1:0-21049 GCF_040642095.1 Streptomyces sp. NPDC020362 | reverse complement strand
TTGTCCTTCATTATTATTATGATTTATTCTGTTGGTTCTTGATTACTATTGAACTTTATGACTGTCTCGCCAACCCCCACCCCCCCCCCCCACTCCACTTTTGCACTCCCCGGACGATGGGTAAGGTTAGGTTTGCCTCACCGATCAAGGGGATGGCAGTCGAGAGAGTGATCCCGTCGGGAGGTGAATCCGCGTGTACGTATGCAGCTGCTTCGGCGTCACCGAGGCCCAGGTCAAGCAGCACGCGGAGAACGGCGCCTGCACCCCCCGCCAGATCGCCTCGGCCAGCAAGGCGGGCACGGACTGCGGCTCGTGCGTCCGCCGGATCCAGGCGATTCTCGGCCGTGGCGCCTGTCCGCGCCGAGAGCTGGCCGAGCAGGGCAGGCCGGTGCTGACCGAGCTGTCCGGTGCCGTCGGCCTGGACGAGGCGGCCTAGCTCTCCGGCTGCTCGATCAGCTGGGCGATGTACAGTGCCTCGCCGAGCTTCTCCACCAGCTCCAGCTGGGTGTCGAGGTAGTCGATGTGGTGCTCCTCGTCGGCGAGGATGTCCTCGAAGATGTTCGCGGACGTGATGTCGCCCTTCTCGCGCATCACCTTGATGCCCCGCTTGAGCCGGTCGATCGCCTCCACCTCGATCTGCCGGTCGGCCTCGAACATCTCCTTGACGGTCTGCCCCACCCGCACATGGAACAGCCGCTGGTAGTTGGGCAGCCCCTCCAGGAACAGGATCCGGTCGGTGAGCACCTCGGCGTGCTTCATCTCGTCGAACGACTCGTGCCGCGTGTACTTGGCGAGCTTCGGCCAGCCGAAGTTCTCCTGCATCTTCGCGTGCAGGAAGTACTGGTTGATCGCGGTCAGCTCGCCGGTGAGCTGCTCGTTGAGGAACTCGATGACCTCGGGGTCGCCCTGCATCGCAGCGGCTCCTTCCACACGGGGGGACGGGTGAGGTGTGCGGCCGCATGATTGCACCGGCGGCGAAGATCGTCCAGTAAGTGCGTACTTAGTAAGTAAGTCCTGACTTGGAGCTAGTTGTCCGGTTTATGAATCGGTGGTCAAGGGCACTGTCCCAGGTCTGTCAGGATGGAGACATGGGTCATCCGGTGGAGCGAGAGTCTGGGGCAGTGGCAGGGTCCGAGCTCCCGCCGGGGCAGCGACTCCAGCGTGGCTGGCCGGTCACGCACTACGGGCCCGTACCGAAGTTCCGGCCCGAACGGTGGGAGTTCCGGGTCTTCGGCGCCACCGCCGACGGCGACAAGCACACCTGGAACCACGGGGAGTTCACGGCCCTGCCGCACACCACCGTGGTGGCCGATCTGCACTGCGTGACGAAGTTCAGCATGGTCGGCGCCGAGTGGGGCGGCATCCCGGCCCGGACGATCCTCGACCTGGCCCCGCCGGCGCCGGATGTCACCCATGTGATGGTGTGGGCGGAGTACGGGTTCAGCTCGAATCTGCGGCTCGCGGACTTCGACTCGGACCGCACCGTCTTCGCCACCCACAAGGACGGTGAACTGCTCACGGCCGAGCACGGCTTCCCGGTGCGCCTGATCGTCCCCCATCTGTACGCCTGGAAGGGCCCCAAGTGGGTGCGGGGCGTGGAGTACATGACCGCCGACCGCCGCGGCTTCTGGGAGGAGCGCGGCTATCACAACATCGGCGACCCCTGGAGGGAGCAGCGCTACTCCTACCAGGAGGAGCTCGGGGACGGCCCCGAGCTCTGACGTCTCCCGGTGGGCCGGTCAGTGGTGGTACCGGTGCACCACCGCGTGGCCCTTGCCCCGGCCGATCGTCCACTTGTTGACCGGCGTCGTGACCGCGAAGGCCACCACGAGCGAGATCAGCAGCGAGCCCCAGAACAGCAGGTCGTCCAGCTGTGCGTCCATCGCGTCCGGCCACAGCACGATCACGCCGTTGTCGATCAGCTCCATCACCGCGATGGACAGGGTGTCCGCGGCCAGCGCGACCCGGAGGGCGGTGCGGAGGTCGACGCCCGCCTTCAGTACTCCGCGCAGGGTGAGCGAGTAGCCGAAGAGGAAGGCCAGCGCGATCGCCAGGATCGTCGTCGGCAGGTTTCCCCACCCGAACGCCGTGCCGACGACCATGCCGAGCACCTCGCCGATGGCGCAGCCGGTGAGGCAGTGCAGGGTGGCCCGGACGGCCGTGGGCCAGGTGGCCACCGTCGGCCCGTGGTGGTGGGCGTGGTCCGTGTGTTCCTTCTGCGCCCGGTGTTCCTCGTGCGCTGCGTGTGCTGTGTGCGCCTCGTGCTGCATGAGTGCCCCCAATGCCAGGTAACGGTTCCTGCACCGAGCAGGAACCGCATACCCCCATGGGGTATTCCTCGGCGGGTCATCCGTCGCGCAGTTTCTTCAGCCGCTCCACGTCCGCCGCGTGCCCCTCCTTACCGCCGGGCGTCTCGATGATCAGCGGGACGCCCTCGGTCGCGGGGTGGGCCATCAGCGCCCGGAACGGGTCCTCGCCGATGTGGCCGGCGCCGATGTTCTCGTGCCGGTCCTTGTGCGCGCCGACCACGTCCTTGGAGTCGTTGGCGTGGATCAGCTTCAGCCGCCCCTCGCCGACGGTGTCCACGAGGAGATCGAGGGTCTGGTGCATGCCGTCCGGCCCGGTCAGGTCGTGCCCGGCGGCGAAGATGTGGCAGGTGTCCAGGCACACGCCCAGCTTCGGATGGGCGTCCAGTGCCTCGAAGTACGGCCCGAAGTCCCAGGTGCGCGAGCACAGCGAGGCGCCCTGCCCGGCGGTCGACTCCAGCAGCAGAAACGGGTCGTCGTCGTGGGTCAGCTCGTCCAGCAGCGGCAGCAGATGCTCCCGCACCTGCTTCAGCGCCACGGCCCGCTCCCGTCCGCCCGTCGCGCTGCCGGTGTGGACGACGACACCCAGCGCACCGATCTCGCGCCCGCGTCGCAGCGAGTGCCGCAGCGACTCGACCGACCTCTCCACGGTCGCCCCGGTGTGCGAGCCGAAGTTGATCAGATAGGGGGCGTGCACGTACGCCGGGATCGACTCCGCCGCACAGGCCGCCCGGAACGCCTCGTCCTGGCGCGGACTGCCGGCCGGCGTCGCCCAGCCCCGCGGATTGGCCACGAAGACCTGCACGGTCTCGGCCCCGAGCTCACGGGCGTAGGACAGGCCGACGGAGTTCAGGCCGCCGGCCACGGGGACATGACCGCCGACGGGGTTGCGGGAAGGACCGGTCGCGGGGTCGCCGGCAGGGGCGGGGGACTGCTCGATGCTCACCCGTTCAGGGTGTCACGCGGCATGCCGCCCCCGGTCACCGGATGGTGATCGTGATCGTCGACCCCTTGGGGGCCGTCTCGCCGCCCTGAACCGACTGCTTCTTCACGGTGTCGCCGAAGAGCCCGAGCAGGCCCCGGTCCTTCTCGACCTTGAAGCCGGCGTCCTCCAGCGCCTTCTGCGCGTCGTCCACGCTGTCCCCGACCACGTCCGGCACCTCGACCATCTCCGGGCCCTTGGACAGCGTCAGCGTCACCGTGTCGCCCTCGGCGGCCTGGCTGTCGCCGGCCGGGGACTGCCGGGCCACCTGTCCCTTGTCGTACTCGGAGTTGACCTGCTCCGAGGAGATGGTCACCTTCAGACCGGCGTCCTGCAGCTCCTGCTTGGCGTTGTCGAGGTCGTCGCCGGTGACGTCCGGCACGTCGATCGGGTTGCCCCTGCTGACCAGGAGCGCGATCGCCGAGCCCGCATGCCGCTTGATGCCGGCCTCCGGGTCGGTGCTGATCACCGACCCCTTGGCGACGCTGTCGCTGAATGCCCGGTTGACCATGCCCGGCTCCAGGCCGGCCGCCTTCAGCTTCGCCTGTGCCTTCCCCAGCGGGACGCCCGCCAGGTCCGGCACCTTCACTATCTCGGGTCCCCGGGAGACCACGAGGGTCACGGAGTCGTTGCTCCGGATCCGGGCCCCGGCCGCCGGGTCGGTGCTGATCACGGTGCCGCGCTCGATCGTGTCGTTGTATTCGAGCCTGACCCGCTTGACGTCGAGCCCGGCCGCCTTCAGCCGCGCCTTCGCCTGGTCCTCGGTCCTGGCCAGCACCTGCGGGACCTTGGTGAACTGCCCGGAGCTGATGTACCAGACCCCGGCACCCACGCCGAGGACCACCAGGATCGCGGCGATGATCGTGACGAGACCGCGCCGGGGCCGCGTCGGCCGCCGCCGCGCAGGCACCGGAGGGCTGTCCAGCCGGCTGGTGTGCTGCACGTCCCCCGCGGGAGGCTCCTCGTCCTCGTTGACGGGCAGCGGCCGGGGCACGGTGAGTGAGCGCGGAATCACGCTCGTGCGGTCCCCGGCGTTGTCGTGCTCCGCGGACAGCGCCTGCGGCGGCAGGGCGTCCAGCTGCTCGGCGGTGAGCTGGGCACGCGCCCGCAGCACCTGCCCGAGCAGCGCCGCCGCGTCGTGCGGCCGCAGGTCCGGGGTGCGCGCGGTGGCCGAGGCGACCAGCCCGTCCAGCTCGTGGGGCAGCCCCGGCACGAGCGCGGAGGGCGGCGGCACGTCCTCGTGGATGTGCTTGTAGAGCACCTGGGCGGGGGAGTCCCCGGAGTGCGGCTTGCCGCCGGTCAGCATCTCGTAGAGCACGACACCGCAGGCGTACACGTCGACGCGCGGGTCGGCGGTGCCCTGCTCGATCTGCTCGGGCGCGAGATACGAAACCGTCCCGAGCACGGTGCCGGTCGTGCTGGTCACGGTGTCCACGGACCGCACCAGCCCGAAGTCGGCGACCTTGACCCGCCCGTCGTCCCCTATCAGCACGTTCTCGGGCTTCATGTCCCGGTGCACGAACCCGGCCCGGTGCGCGGCGCCGAGCGCGGCCAGCACGGGCTCCAGGATGTCCAGCGCGGCCCGCACCTGCAGCGCGCCCCGCTCGCGCAGCACGTCCCGCAGGGTGCACCCGGCGATGTACTCCATCGCCAGGTACACGTACGACCCGTCGGTGCCCTGGTCGAAGACCTGCACCACGTTGGGGTGGGCCAGCCGGGCGACCGACTTCGCCTCGCGGATGAACCGCTCCACGAACGACCCGTCGGCCGCCAGCGTCGGGTGCATCACCTTGAGCGCGAGAACCCGGTCCAGGCGAGTGTCCAGGGCCCGGTAGACCGTGGCCATCCCGCCGACCGCGATCCGCGCATCGACGCGATACCGGCCGTCGAGCACCTGCCCGACGAGGGGGTCCTGAAGGGTCGTATCCACGCAGGCGAGTGTACGAGGGGCGACCGACACTCCCGCCCGTTGGGCCGTTCCGGGGACGGAATGCAGCAGAGCTGTGACCCGCGTGGTACGCCCCTAGAAGGCAGGGCGTTCCGGATCCAGGTGCGCACGTCCCTCCGCCGGGGAGGACGCCTCCGCGAAGTGACGGCGCGGGATCCGCCCGGCCAGCCGGGCCAGCCGTCCCGCCTCCACCGCGTGCTTCATGGCGGCGGCCATCGTCTCGGGCTCCTGCGCCCGCGTGACGGCGGAGGCGAGCATGACCCCCGCGCACCCCAGCTCCATCGCGAGGGCCACGTCCGACGCCGTGCCGGCGCCCGCGTCCAGGATGACCGGTACGCGCGCGTGCTCCACGATCAACTGGAAGTTGTGCGGATTGCGGATGCCCAGACCGGAGCCGATCGGCGAGCCCAGCGGCATCACCGCCGCACAGCCCACGTCCTCCAGTTTCCGGGCGAGCACGGGATCGTCGTTGGTGTACGGCAGCACCGTGAAACCGTCGTCGACCAGCGTCTCCGCCGCATCCAGCAGCTCCACCGGATCCGGCAGCAGCGTCCGCTCGTCGGCGATGACCTCCAGCTTGATCAGGTCCGTGCCCAGCGCCTCCCGGGCCAGCCGGGCGGTCAGCACGGCCTCCCCGGCGGTGAAACAGCCCGCCGTGTTCGGCAGCACCCGGATGCCCAGCTTCTCCAGCACCGACAGCACCGAGCCGTGCACCTCGGGATTGACCCGCCGCATCGCCACGGTGGTCAGCTCGGTGCCGGAGGCGACCAGCGCCCGCTCCAGGACGTCCAGGCTCGGCGCACCGCCCGTACCCATGATCAGCCGGGAGCCGAAGGGCAGGCCGCCGAGGACGAAGGGATCGTCGGCCATGGTTCAGCCTCCTTGCACTGCGGTGAGGATTTCCACGCGGTCTCCCTCGGAGAGGGAGGTGAGCGGCCACTGCGCGCGCGGGACGACGGTTTCGTTGACGGCGGCCGCGACGCCGGAGGGCGCCACGGTGAGGGTCCTGACGAGGACGTCCAGCGCGATGCCCGGGGCGACCTGCCGGTGCTCCCCGTTGACGGAGATCGTGACGGAGACGGTCATGCGGGCTGCTCCATGGGGGCGGTCCGGTCGGCGGGTGCGGCGCAGAAGCGCCCGGGAGTGAACGGACGGGCCTGCTCGGGCAGCTCCCCGCCGGTCAGCAGCTGAGCCATCACGTCCCCGGTGACCGGCGTGAGCAGCACACCGTTGCGGTAGTGCCCGGTGGCCAGCAGCAGCCCGTCCAGGCCGGACGGGCCGAGCAGCGGCGCGTTGTCGGGGGAGCCCGGGCGCAGTCCCGCCCGGGTCTCGGTCAGGGGCAGCTCGGTGATGCCCGGCACCAGCTCATGGGCGTCGCGCAGCAGCTCGTACACGCCCCCCGCGGTCACCGTGGTGTCCCAGCCCAGCTCCTCGCTGGTCGCGCCGACGACCAGCTCGCCGTTCTCCCGGGGCACCAGGTAGACATGGCTGCCGCGCACCACGGCCCGCACGGTACGGCTCAGGAACGGCGCGTACCGCGGGGGCACGGTCAGCCGCAGCACCTGACCCTTCACCGGCCGCACCGGCGGCAGCACGGCCTCGGGGACGCCCGTCAGGCGCCCGCTCAGGCTCCCGCCCGCGAGCACGACCTGCGCCGCGCCGAGCCCGGTGCCGTCCGCCGTGGTGACGCCGACGGCGCGGTCCCCTGCGATGTCGAGCCGCTCGGCCCACGACCGGTGGAACGCCACCCCGGCCCGCTCGCACGCGGCCACCAGGGCCGATGCCAGCCGCCGCGGATCGATCTGGTGGTCGCCGTCGACCCGGAGCCCGCCGCGTACCCCGGGCGCGAGCATCGGCTCCAGGCGCCGGCACTCCCGCCCGGACAGCCATTCCGACTCCAGCCCCGAGCGCTGCTGCAGATCGTGCAGCTCACGCAGATGGGCGCGGTCGTCGGCGTCCAGGGCCACGGCGAGCGTGCCGCAGCGGCGGTACCCGAGGTCGTGGCCGGTCAGCTCGGTCAGCTCGGCCGCGAAGTCCGGATAGCGGCGGGCCGATTCCAGATTGAGGGCGAGCAGCGTCTCCTCGCCGTAGTGCAGTTCGGTGACCGCGGCCAGCATCCCCGCCGCGACCCGCGCGGCCCCGCCGCCGGGCTCGGGGTCCACCACGGCCGTGGCGAGCCCGCGCTGCGCGGCACGCCAGGCCGTGACCAGGCCGATGATTCCGCCCCCGATGACGAGGACGTCGGACGTACGTGACGACATGGGCGTCCAGCCCCTCCCTTCGCCGGCATGACCCGGATCAGGTTCGTACGGTCGGAGGCCGCCAGCCTCCCTCTCAGCCCGGTGCGTCCGGGCTCCCGCGAGTGCTTGTACGGGGGCCACCCTAGCCCGCAGCGCTCGTCACCCGTAAGGGAGCCCCGGCCCGTGGCCCGCTCGCCGGGGGGACCGGTCCCGGCCCCCGGGGCGGACGGAGCCGCAGGTCGCAGCCCGGCGGCGGTGCGGCCGGCACCGCCAAGAGTGGTGTGCAACAGGTCACTGAGCACGCCCGCTGACTGACTATTTGTCAGTTGTCTATGGTGATCGGGTGAGCGAGCAGACACCACACCAGGGCACGGCACAGGGGCGGCGCGTGGTCGTCGTGGGCGCGGGCATGGCCGGGGTGCAGACCGCGGTGGCCCTGCGGGAACAGGGCCACACGGGCACCGTGACCCTGATCGGCGCCGAGCCCCACCAGCCCTACGACCGGCCGCCGCTGTCCAAGGCCGTGCTGCTCGGCACGTCCGAGGGCTCGGCCTTCGACGTCGACTTCGACTCGCTCGGCATCGAACTGCGCCTCGGCTGCGAGGTGCTGGGCGTGCGTCCCGGCGACCACGAGCTGGACACCGGGGCAGGGCCCGTGCGCTACGACGTCCTGGTCCTCGCCACCGGCGCCGAACCGATTCGGCTGCCGGGCACCGAGGGCGTGCCCGGTGTGCACCTGCTGCGCACCCTGGACGACGCCGAACGGCTTAGGCCTGTGCTCGCCCGGCAGCACGACATCGTGGTCGTCGGCGCCGGCTGGATCGGCGCCGAGTTCGCCACGGCGGCCCGGGAGGCGGGCTGTGCGGTGACGGTCGTCGAGGCCGCCGGCCGCCCGCTGGCCGGCGCGCTGCCCGCCGAGGTCGCCGCCTCCATGACCGCCTGGTACGCCGACAGCGGCGCCGAGCTGCGCACCCACGCGCGCGTGGAGCGCATCGAGCCCGGCACCGTGGTGCTCGCCGACGGCACCCGGCTGCCCGCGGGCGCCGTCGTGGTCGGCATCGGCGCGCGCCCGGCCACCGCCTGGCTGGCCGGCTCCGGCATCGAGCTGGGCGCCCACGGCGAGGTCGCGGCCGACGCCCACCTGCGCACCTCGGCCGAGGACGTGTACGCCGTCGGCGACTGCGCCTCCTTCCCCTCCGCCCGGTACGGCGCCCGGCTGCTGGTCCACCACTGGGACAACGCCCTGCAGGGGCCGCGCACGGTCGCCGCGAACATCCTGGGCGGGACCCCGACGGTCTACGACCCGGTGCCGTACTTCTGGTCCGAGCAGTTCGGCCGGTTCGTCCAGTACGCAGGGCACCATCCCGCGGCCGACCGCCTGGTGTGGCGCGGCGACCCGGCCGGCCCGGCCTGGACCGTCTGCTGGCTGCGCGAGGACCGGCTGGTGGCCCTGCTGGCCGTCGGCAGGCCGCGCGACCTGGCCCAGGGGCGGCGCCTGATCGAGGCGGGCCGCCGCATGGACGCGGACACCCTGGCCGACCCGGCCCGCCCCTTGAAGGACGCCACGGCCGACTGACGAGCGCCCCAGGGGGCAGCGCCCTGAAGGGGCGCGGGGAATTGCGTGACCAGCCACAACGGTGCCGCAGCCGCTCGGCGGCCCCGTTCCGGCCCCGATTCCGGCTCTTCCTCGCCGCGCCCGGCACCACCCGCGCAGCGCCACGTGGACCGGCCTGACTTCCGACTGTCAGTGGCGGATGGCAGGCTAGGTTCCGTGACCGAGATTGACGCAAAGATCGATGCTCTCGTCCCCGCCTGGCTCACCCTCCCCGACATCGCCGAACAGCTCGGCGTCGAGGTGACGCGTGTGCGGCAGCTGGTCAAGGAGGGCCAGCTCGTCGCCGTACGCCGAGGCGAGAACAGGGCGCTGCACGTCCCCGCCGCCTTCATCGACGGGGACAAGGTCGTCAAGGGCCTGTCCGGGACCCTGACGCTCCTGAGGGACGACGGCTTCACGGTTGAAGAGATGATCGAGTGGCTCTTCACCCCCGACCCGACCCTGCCCGGCACCCCCGCGCAGGCACTGAGCGAGAATCGCGGCACGGAGGTGAAGCGCCGCGCCCAGGCGCTCGCCGTCTGAGCCGACCCGCACCACGGGTGGCGTACCGGCCACGGTCCGTACGCCACCCCTCGCACGCCCATGGACACCGACCACGGGGGGATCCACCCATGTCCGACACCGCCCGCAGCAGGTTCGCCGGCGCCCGCCTGTACCTCTGCACGGACGCCCGCACCCGGCAGGGCGATCTCCCCGAGTTCCTGGACGCGGTCCTGGCCGGCGGTGTCGACATCGTCCAGCTGCGCGACAAGGGCATGGAGGCCGCCGAGGAGCTGGAGCACCTGAAGGTCTTCGCCGACGCCTGCGCCCGGCACGGCAAGCTGCTCGCGGTCAACGACCGGGCCGACGTCGCCCACGCCGCCGGCGCCGGCGTCCTCCACCTGGGCCAGGGCGACCTCCCGGTCCCCGCGGCCCGGGCGATCCTCGGCGACGACGTCCTGATCGGCCGGTCCACGCACGCCGAGTCCGAGGCGGCCGCGGCCGCCGTCCAGGAGGGCGTGGACTACTTCTGCACCGGCCCCTGCTGGCCCACCCCCACCAAGCCCGGTCGTCACGCGCCCGGCCTCGACCTGGTCCGGTACACCGCCGCGCTGGGCACCGACCGTCCCTGGTTCGCCATCGGCGGCATCGACCTCGGCAATCTGGACGAGGTGCTGGACGCAGGGGCCCGCCGGGTGGTCGTGGTTCGCGCGATCACCGAGGCGGACGACCCCGGGGCCGCCGCGGCGGAATTCGCGAAGCGTCTGCGCCAGGTGTGAAGCTCCGGCGGCCGGTGCAGGGCCCACCAGGGGTCCCGCTCCGGCCGGTGTCCGGAATTCTGTCCAAGGAGTGGACAGGAGACCGGCAAATCGGGCAAATTTCCGACATCCGGTTGGGGGACCGCTCACCCCTGGCTAACCTGCCGGTATGGCCCTAGGAACCGCATCCACCAGGACTGATCGTGCACGCACCGTGCGCGACATCCTCGGCACCGGCAAGACGACGTACTCGTTCGAGTTCTACGCGCCGAAGACCCCCAAGGGTGAGCGGAACCTGTGGAACGCACTGCGCAGGGTCGAGGCGGTGGCCCCCGACTTCGTCTCCGTCACCTACGGCGCGGGCGGCTCCACGCGCACGACGACGGTCAAGGAGACCCAGCAGATCGTCGTGGACACGACGCTCACGCCGGTCGCCCACCTCACCGCGGTCGACCACTCCATCGCCGAACTGCGCAACATCATCGGCCAGTACGCCGACGCCGGAATCCGCAACATGCTCGCGGTGCGCGGCGACCCGCCCGGTGACCCGATGGGCGAGTGGGTGCCGCACCCGAGCGGTCTGACGTACGCGGCCGAACTCGTCCGGCTCATCAAGGAGTCGGGCGACTTCTGCGTGGGCGTGGCAGCCTTCCCGGAGATGCATCCGCGCTCCACCCACTGGGACGCCGATGTCGCGCACTTCGTCGACAAGTGCCGTGCGGGCGCCGACTATGCCATCACGCAGATGTTCTTCCAGCCGGAGTCGTATCTGCGGCTGCGCGACCGCGTCGAGGCCGCGGGCTGCGACACCCCCGTCATCCCCGAGGTCCTGCCGGTCACCAGCGTGAAGATGCTGGAGCGGCTGCCCAAGCTCAGCACCGCGCAGTTCCCGGACGCCCTGAAAGAGCGGATCCTCACAGCGAAGGACGATCCGGCGGCGGTACGCTCCATTGGCATCGAGTTCGCCACGGAGTTCTGCGCGCGGTTGCTGGCCGAGGGAGTGCCAGGGCTGCACTTCATCACGCTCAACAACTCCACGGCGACCCTGGAGATCTACGAGAACCTGGGCCTGCACCACCCCCCGCAGGCCTAGACCGGCCGCACCGCCATACGACACACTGCGTAGCGGTTACTGGGAGAGGGGCGTACATGGGCTGGACGGTCCTCTACATCGCGTTCGGCATCGTCGCACTGTGGCTGCTCGGCGAGGTGCTGCTGCAGTACAAGGCGCGGCTGCGCTGGCGGCTGCTCGCGTTCGCGGGCTTCCTCGGTGTCGTCGTGGGCGTGCTGATGCCGTCCGTCATCGTCATCGGGGTGGGCGCGATCGCGTTCGCGATCGGCCAGACCTACGTCACGCTGTCCTTCCGCCGAGGCTTCGCCGCGGGCTGGGCGGTCAAACGGCCCGGCCCCGAGGCCGAGGGCGGCAGCAAGCGCCGCCGCGGCAGGGCGGACCGCCAGGACCCGTCCCTGGAGGTCTCCGGCCTGGAGGAGACCGAGGACGCCGACGACCGGGACGGCGGCTACGGCCGCGAGCAGCTCGGCTACGGCGACGACGACTACGACCGCGACGACGTCTTCACCCCCAACCGGTCTCCCGAGCCCCCCGCCGCCGAGACCACCGCCGTCTACGAGCCCCAGCCCCTGCCCGAGGACACCGGCTCCTACGGCGTCTACGGCGGCACCGCCAACCCGGGCGCCGCCCAGGCCCAGAACCCGACCTACGCGTCCGCCGCCCCGGGCACCGACCAGGCCTACGCCTACGACTACTCGGGCTACGGCCAGCAGAACTACGGCTACGAGGCAGGCGGCCAGCAGCAGTACGCCAACTACTCCGACCCCTACGTCGGCGCCCAGACCTACGGCGGAGCCTCGTACGACACCGGCTACGACCAGCAGTACAACCAGCAGGGCTACGGCCAGGACCCGTACGCCACCGGCGGCTACGGCCAGACGCCGGCCGGCGGGGTGTGGGTCCCGCAGCAGCGCACCGACGAGACCTACGGCGCCGAACTCCCGCAGGAACAGCCCTACCCGTACCAGGGCAACGGGCAGCAGCCGCAGCCGGGCGCCGGTTACGACGAGCAGTACCGTTTCTGAGGGGCCGTACCGCTCACTGCGGGCCCCTCACTGCGAGCCGTGGAAGTCCGGGCCCTCCACGATCAGCCCGGCCACCAGCGCACCCGACATGCCGGCATGGGGGAGGCCGCCGCCGGGGTGCGACCAGCCGCCCACGCGGTACAGACCGGGCAGGCGCGTGCTGTTCGCCGGGTGCAGGAAACGACCCTGGCCGGCGGCGAGTGCGGGAGCGGGCACGGCCCCCGAGCGGGTGCCTGTCTCGTCCTGCGTGTGTCCGGGTGCGCGCACCTCGTGCCAGAGCAGGCGCTCCGGCAGCCCGGGCACGGCGGCCCCGGCCGCTTCCAGGAGGAAGTCCGTGTAGCGCCGGACGGTGCCCGCGTCCTCCCAGGCGGCCTCGGCCGACACGACGGCGGACACCACGACGGACTCGTGTGCGTCGTCCGGTCTGAGCGCGGGGTCGTCGGGGCGCAGTACGGTCACCGTCGGACACACGGGCTCGTCGCCGCCGGGAGAGACCAGGAAGTCCAGCTCGGTCTCGGCATCCGGTGCATGGACGACCGTGCGGTGGACGGCCTGCTCCTCGCGTCCCTCCCGCAGGGCGAGCAGAAGGGTGAAGCGTCCGGGCGCGGGTGAGAGCGGGGCGGACCGCACGTCACCCTCCTCGTCCAGCGGGTGCCCCGTCAGGGTCCGCAGCCGGGCCGGGTCCACGTCCGCCACGACATGGTCCGCCTCCGCCACCGCCCCGGACGCGAGCTCCACCCCCGCCGCCCGGCCGTCCTTCTCCGCGATCCCCGTGACCTCGGCGCCGAAGGCGAACTCGACCCTGCGCTGCACGCAGCGCTCGTACACGGCGCGCGCCAGCTCCCGGATGCCGCCGCGCACGTACCAGGTGCCGAAGGCGTGCTCCATGTACGGCAGCACGGCGGCGCTCGCCGGAGCGGTCCGGGGATCGAGGCCGTACCCGAGCACCTGGCTCGTCAGCAGGGCCGCCAGGCGCTCGTCGCGCAGCTCCCAGGCCCCGATCTCGGCCGGCGTGCTCGCACGCCGGGTGCGCAGCAGGCGCTTGTGCGGGACGGCCGGATACGGCTCGCGCTCCGCCAGCACCTGCCAGTTCGGCCACAGGGGCTCTTCCAGCAGCGGCCGGCGCGTGCGGTCCCAGGCTTCGCGGGCCCGCACCAGGAAGTCGCCCCAGCGCTGCCCGGCCCCCGCACCCAGCGCCTCGTCCAGGGCCGTGACGACACCCGCGCGCGAGGCGTTCGGCAGGGACACCTGCGTGCCGTCCGCGAAGATGTGCCGCGAGGCGGGGTCGACCTGGACCAGCTCGACGCAGTCCTCCAGCGGCTCCTTGCCGGTCTTGACGAACAGATCGCGGTAGACCGCCGGCAGCGTCAGCAGCCCGGGACCGGTGTCGAACCCGAACCCGTCCTTTTCGAAGCGGCGCACCGCACCGCCGTACGTCTCCGTACGCTCGTACACCGTCACCCGGTGGCCCGCGACGGCCAGCCGGGCAGCAGCCGCCATCGCGCCCATCCCGGCGCCGATCACCGCAATCCGTGCCATGCCTGCGACTTTATCGACCGCCACCGACATCCCGGTCCACGGGCGGCTCGCGGACGGTCAGCCCGGCGGCGGCCCGGACATCCGCGAGGCCAGCCGCCGCTCCTCCCGGCGCTGGGCCCGGCGCCGCAGGAAGCGCCGGATGCGGGAGACGAGGAACACCAGCACCACCAGCCCGGAGACGAGCAGCACCGCGGCGACGAGGGCCGCCGCCTCCGGGTGGAACATCGCGAACGTGACGACGCCGCCCACCCCGAGATCCTCGGCGAAGCTCAGGACGATGTTGCTGAACGGCTCGGGCGAGGTGTTGACCGCCATCCGCGTCCCGGCCTTCACGGTGTGACTGGCCAGCGCGGTCGATCCGCCGATCAGCCCGGCGGCCACGTCCGACGGCGATCCACCGTGCCCGGCCAGCAGCGCCCCGATCCAGGCGCCCGCGAGCGGCCGGACGACGGTGTGCACCGAGTCCCACGCGGAGTCGACGTACGGGATCTTGTCGGCGACCGCCTCGCACAGGAAGAGCACGCCCGCCACGATCAGCACCTCGGGGCGCTGCAACGTCTGCGGAACGTCGTCGCTCACCCCCGTCAGGCCGAAGAGGCCGAGCAGCAGCACCACCGCGTAGGCGTTGATGCCGCTGGCCCAGCCGCTGGTGAAGACCAGGGGGAGTACCGGCACGGACGCGATCGTAACCAGCCGGCGGCGCCGCGTCGCGGGCACGCGCACGCAAGCCTGAGTATCCGTACTCAGACGGCGAGATGAGTACGCGCGCGGATGGGCCGCACCCCGTGTCGACGGGAGAGTGGAGGCACGGCAAGGGGCGCGGACCGGCACCGCCGACACGGGGCGGCGGAGCGGAGCCCGCGTCCTGGCCGCTCCTTCCGCTGCCGCGGCGGCGGAAGCGAGGCACGGGGGACCCGGGGCAGACCACCACGGGGGACCAATGGGGGAAGAACCGTACGGGGGAGTACGGGAAGTACGGGGGAGCAGGAAGGCGCCGGTCCGGCCATGGACCGGCGCCTTTCCCGTGTTCCCCGCGGGCGTGTTCCCCGCGGGCTCAGGCCTTTCCGCTCACGCGTCCCTGGAGCAGCCGGGACAGGGCCGCGTGGACGTCGTCCAGGGAGCGCTCCGGCTGGAAGGACTTCCAGTCCAGGGCGGCCACCAGGACCATGCCGACCAGCGCGGCGGCGGTCAGCTGGACGTCGATCTCCTCGCTGAACTCCCCGGCCGCCACGCCCTCGCGCAGCACCCCCTCGACCACGGCCACGGCCTCCTGCCGGACCACCATCAGGGTGGACTGCCAGGCGCGGTTGGTGCGCCACAGCTCGGCCACGTACAGCTGGGTGAAGGCCGGGTAGCGGTCGATGAAGACCAGGCCCGCGCGGACCATCGCGTCCAGGGCGTCCACCCTGCTGCCGCCCTCGGCCTCGGTCCGCTCGGCCGCCTCCCGCAGGGAGGCGGTGAGGAGGCCCACGCCGTGCCGCAGCAGTTCCTCGAAGAGGACCGACTTGCTCGCGAAGTTGTAGTAGACCGTGCCCTTCGCGACCCCGGCCCGCTCGGCGATCTCGTCCACCGTGGTGGCCGAGAAGCCCTGCTCGGCGATGAGCGTGACGGCCGCTTCGTAGAGCTTCTGCCGGGTTGCCTCGCGGCGCGTGCTGCCGCCGGACGTGGCGCTGCTGCTTTCCATGGCCCTGATTCTCACAGGTACGCGCGCGTGCAGGGCCTTCTTGGGGATCACAGGCTCAGCTCGGGGTGCAGCCGGTCCAGCGTCCACACCTGGCGGCGCCGGGCCGAGAGCGCGGTGAGCGCGAGGGCGCCCACGGTGAACGCGGCCAGCACACCGCAGGCCTGCCACACCGGGCCGAGCCCGCCGCCCGTGATCAGCCGGCGCAGGGCCAGCACGATGTAGCTCATCGGCAGGAACGGGTGGATGGCGTTGAAGAAGCCCGGGCTGGTCTGCACGGGGTACGTGCCGCCCGCCGAGGTCAGCTGGAGCATCAGAAGCGCCAGGACGAGGATCCGGCCGGCCGCGCCGAAGCGGGCGTTGAGCCACTGCACGATCGACGCGAAGCACGCCGCCACGAGGAACAGGAAGCCGACCGTGCCGGCCGCCCGCGCCATCTGCAGGCCGATCGCCCAGTGCAGCACGGACATCAGCGCGGCCGTCTGCAGCACGCCCACCGCGGCCACCGGCAGCCAGCCGGCCAGCGCGATCCGCCAGGCCGGCGAACCGGCCGCGAGAGCACGCCGGTTGAGCGGCGGGATCAGCATGTACGCCACCATCGCGCCCACCCACAGGGACAGCGGGATGAAGTACGGGGCGAACCCGGTGCCGTAGTTGGGCGCCTTGTGCAGGTCGTGGGAGGCGAGCTGGACCGGGTCGGCCATCACGCCGGTACGCCGGTCGCGGTCCTGCCGGTCGTAGTCCGGGATCTTCTTCGCCCCGTCGTGCAGACCGCCGGCGAGCTTGCCGGAGCCGCCGACCAGCTTGTACATGCCGCCGTTGAGGGTCTCGGCGCCCGACGAGGCCGTGCCGATGCCCTTGTCCAAGGTGGCCGAACCGGTCTGGGCGGTGCCGAGGCCGGTGTGCAGCTTCTTCGCCCCCGCGGCGACCTCGGCCGCGCCGTCGTTCAGCTTGTTGATCTTCTTGACGGCGTCGTTCACGTCCTCGTAGAGGTGCGGCGCGCGGTCGGAAAGGGCCTGGGCCTGCTTCTGGAGCGTGCCGAGGTTGTCCCGCATCGTCTTCAGGTCGCCGTCCTGGTCGGCGATCAGGGTGTTGAGGTCGTCCGCGACGGTGGCCACGTCGGCGGCCGCCTGCCTGGCCTTCTTCAGGTCCGGGCAGACGGGGTCCGGGATGACCGCGGTCTCGCAGCGGGTCCGGTAGATGTCGTCCAGGAGGTCGGAGGAGGCGTGGGCGGTCCTGGCCGCGCCCGGTGCGAGCTTCACCAGCACGTCGAGGTTGTGCCGGACCGCCTTGGCCGAGTCGGCGACCAGCCGGGCCGTGTCCCCGATGGTCTTCTCGTTGTCCTTCAGGAACGAGCCGGTCTTCCCGTAGACGCCGTTGACGTTGTCGGCGAGCGTCCGGGTGCCGTCCGCGACCCGCTGTGAACCGTCCTCCAGGTCGCCGGCGCCCTTGTTGAGCTTCTTCAGGCCCTTGGCCAGTTCGCCGCTGCCGCTCTTGGCGTCCTTGAGACCGTCCGCGAGGTCCTTGGAGCCCTTCTCGGCCTTCCCGATGCCGTCCTTGAGCCGGTCGGCGCCCTGGGCGGCCGTCAGGGTCTTGTCGTGGATGCCGGAGAACGAGATGAAGATCTTGTCCAGGAAGGTCCGGGACGCCTTGGTGGACGCGGCCGAGCGGACCTCGTTGAAGACCGTCTTGGAGATCTGGCCGACGATGTAGTTGTTCGCGTCGTTCGTGCGGACCCTGAGCGCGCCGGTCTCCGGGGAGCCGCCCGAGCCGGAGGCGATCCGCTTGCTGAAGTCGGAGGGCATGGTCAGCGACAGGTAGTACGTGCCGTCCTCGACTCCCCGGCGGGCCTCGGCGTCGCTGACCTCGTGCCATTCGAAGGTGCGGCTGTCGCGGAGCCCGTCGACGATGCCGTCGCCGGCCGCGATCCTCTTCCCGCCCGCCGTGGCGCCCTTGTCGTCGTTCACCAGGGCCACCGGAATGCGGTCCAGGCGGCCGTACGGGTCCCAGAACGACCACAGGTACAGGGCGCCGTACAGCAGGGGCAGCACGAGCAGCGCGACCAGGGCGGCGCGCGGCAGCCTGCCCCGCCCGAAACGCCTCAGCTCAAGCACGGCCAGCCTAGGCGAGCGCATCGGCCTCCTCCTTCTGGTCGCTCTGGTCGCTCTGGTCGCTCTGGTCGCTCTGGTCGTCGCTTCGGCGGGTGGGGCGGGTGGAGACGCGGACGCAGTCCTCGGGCGCGGTGCGGCACACGGCCACGACCGTCGTCCCCGCGCGCGTGAGGGTGCGCAGCAGGTCCCAGACCTCGGCGCGCTCGGTGTCCGAGAGCTTCAGGTCGACGTCGTCGATCCCGAGCAGCGCGGGCCGGCCGAGGAGGCCCAGTGCGACGGACAGGCGCAGCTCCTGCAGCCGCTCCAGGTCGCGTACGGCCGTCCGGGAGTCCTTGGGGAGCGTCTTCGGGTCGAGTCCGGCGGCGGCCAGGGCCGTCTCGACGCGCAGCCGTGCCTCCTGGGCGCGCTGCGCGCGGGGCCGCAGCAGGTCGCGCAGGGAGCCGCCGAACCGGCGCTGCAGCAGGGCCCGTTCGCGCAGGTGCTCCCCGACGGTCAGGGCCGGTTCCAGGTCGGTGACACCGGCCACGTTGGCCACGGCGCCGATGCGGCGCACGGCCGCCATGTGCCGGGGCAGTGCGAACCCGCCCACGCCGGCCGCGCCCGCGGTGGGCTTCATCCGTCCCGTGAGCGCGAGCAGCAGACTCGTACGGCCGGAGCCGGAGGGTCCTTCGATCGCGATCAGCGAGCCGGGTTCCGCGTCGAAGGTGATGTCGATGAAGGCCCACCCCCGTGGCCCCTTGAGCCCGAGACCCTCGGCCGTGACGTGCGCGCCGTCCACTGGCCCCCCTGCCTGCTTGCCGTTATTTGAACTGACTGGTCAGTGCAAAAATACGCCCGAACCCACGAGCGAAGCAAAGGCCCAGGTCAGAACGGATTGTCAGTGCCATACCGCACGATGGGCACATACGGCACCCGTGCCGTCACCAGACGACAGGAGGTTCGTCATGGCCAGCTCGTCCGCAGCCGCCGCCCACCGGCGCCGCGCCACCGGCCCTGCCCCCTCACTGACCGGCCCGGCGGGTGATGTGCACCCCGTGCTCCGCCGGGCCACGGCCCCGCCCGCCGCCCTCGACCTGCTCGCCCAGGCCCGGGCCGGCCTCGAAGAGGCCACCGTCCTGGAAACACCCAACGAGCGCTACGCGACCGCCCATCTCGCCGCCCTGCGCACCGCCGCCGCCGTCCTCGCCGCCCGGGGGCGCCCCGAGACCGCCCCGCGCCGCCGGGCCCGCATCCGCAGCGCCTGGGAAGTGCTCCCCGAGATCGCCCCCGAACTGACCGAGTGGAGCGCCCTCTTCGCCTCCGGTGCCGCCCGCCGTGCCCGTGCCGAGGCCGGTATCCAGGGCGCGGCCGGACAGCGGGACGCCGACGACCTGATACGCGACGTGGCGATGTTCCTCCGCATCGTCGAACGGATGCTGGTGCTCCAGCCCGTCCTGCCCCAGCCCCGCCAGGACACCGACGAGCAGGACGCCCCGGGCACCCGTCGCGGCCTGCCGGACGCGGGCTGACCGCGGACGGCCCGGCGTGCGGGACGGAGCGAGCCGTGGGCCGCCGTGGCTGGACCGGTACGGCATCGGGAGCGGCGGGCCGTGGGTGGACCGGCAGGGCACCAGGGGCAATGAGCCATGGGTGACCGGGTGGGCACCGGAGGCAGTGGGCCATGGGTGACCGGGTACGGCACCGGAGGCAATAGGGTGGAGGCCGCTGTAGCTTCCTCCCTCCCGCACCCGGGCCGGGGAGGCACCCCGTTCGCGCCGCCGGGCAACAGGCGGTGCCGTGCCGAGGAGTCAACTGTCGTGTCGGACCCGATGCGCCCCCGCGCCTCTCTCCGTACCGCCGTGGTCTGGGAGGTCCTCCAGGACGCCCTCGACCGCCGGGTCAAGGCCACGGGGCGCGAGTCGCTGGACGTGCTCGACACCGGAGGCGGCAGCGGCAACTTCGCCGTGCCCGTCGCCCGCCTCGGCCACCGCGTCACCGTCGTCGACCCCAGCCCCAACGCACTGTTCGCGCTGGAGCGCCGCGCCGCCGAGGCCGGTGTCGCCGACCGGGTCAGGGGTGTCCAGGGCGACGCCCACGGCCTGTTCGACGTCGTCGAACGCGGCGGTTACGACGCCGTGCTGTGCCACGGCGTCCTGGAGTACGTCGACGACCCCGCCGAGGGCGTCCGCAACGCGGTCGCCGCGCTGCGCTCCGAGGGCGTCCTCAGCCTGCTCGCCGCGGGTCTCGGCGGCGCCGTCCTCGCCCGGGCCCTGGCCGGTCACTTCACCGAGGCCAAGCAGGCCCTGGAGGATCCGGAGGGCCGCTGGGGCGCCGGGGACCCGATGCCGCGCCGTTTCACCGCCGAGCAGCTCACCGCGCTGGTCGAGGGAGCGGGCCTGCGGGTCGGTGCCGTGCACGGCGTACGGGTCTTCGCCGACCTCGTGCCCGGCGTCCTGGTGGACACCGAGCCGGGCGCCCTCGACGCCCTGCTGAAGCTGGAGGCCGCCGCGGCCGAGCTGTCCGCGTTCCACTCCGTCGCCACCCAGCTCCATGTGCTCGGTGAGACGCCGGGGGCCGCGGAGGCCTGAGTGCCTGCGCGGCACCCGCCGCTGATCAGGCGCTCGGCAGCAGATGGAGTACGCCACAAGACGCCCGATCGAGCGGTTTGCGCCGTATGATCGAGGTATACCGTCCGGCATGACGGGTCGGCCGCTGGGGAATGGAAGCCTCAGCGAGTCGGAACGGCCATGGCGGCTTCCGGTTGGCCAATTGGCGTAGAGGGGCGGGTTTCACGGGGTCGATTCCCTGCCTATCCTGAAGGGACCCCCCGGGTCGCCCCCGCGACTGCACGATGAGGAGGACTCCGTGCCGCTCTCGGAGCACGAGCAGCGCATGCTCGAGCAGATGGAGCGAGCGCTGTACGCCGAAGATCCCAAGTTCGCGTCGGCGCTTGAGGGAAGTGGGCTGCGGACGTACACCCGTCGGCGGGTCTACCAGGCGGTCGCGGGCTTCCTCGTGGGTATCGCGCTCCTCATGGCCGGAATGGTCGCGCAGCAGATCTGGATCAGCGTGGTGGGCTTCCTCGTCATGCTGGGCTGCGCCGTGCTCGCGGTCACCGGCTGGCGAAAGGCCCCCAAGCCGGGGGAACAGCCCGCGGCCGCTCCTCGCCGCCAGGCACGGCAGAAGCGCTCCATGATGGACCGGATCGAGCAGCGCTGGCAGCGCCGCCGGGACGAGCAGCAGGGACACTAGCCCACAGCAGACTTCGGTGAGGGGTGACCACCCGTGGGTGGTCACCCCACACGTGTACCCG
>NZ_JBFAET010000157.1:0-21546 GCF_040642095.1 Streptomyces sp. NPDC020362 | reverse complement strand
CATCTGGTTTCCTGCTGATCCCAGGTCAGGTGGATCCCCGCTCGATCGACCTGACCAACGGCTGGAACGGCAAGGCCGCTGCCGGGGAGCACGTCTTCGTGGTCACCCACGAACCACCGGATCCCGCCCGCTGGCGGGAGGCGTTCGAGTTGGCCAAGGGCCGGGTCGCTGCCCGGCTCGCCCGGGTCGAACCCCGTCTGCGAGCCGGGCGGTTGGTGCTGGGCCTGCTGCCCGACCTGCCGCGCAAGAACTGCTGGACCATCGCCGAGTGGCCGGCGAGGCCACCCCGCACGGTATGCAACACCTGCTCGGCCGGGCCACGTGGGACGCCGATGAGGTCCGCGACGACGTGCGCGAATACGCCGTCGAGCACCTCCACGACGAGGCCTTCACGCCGATAGGGGCTACGACTGCGCCCACCTGCGGCGACGGTTATCCGGCCGAGGCATCCGGCACCGCATCGCCCGCAAGGGCATCGAGACCTCACAACGACTCGGCCGCCACCGCTGGACCGTCGAACGCGCCATGTCCCGGCTCCCCGGATGCCGCCGACTCCACCACCGCTACGAACGCAAAGCCGACCACTTCCCGGCCTTCACCACCATCGCCTGCACCCTCATCTGCTACCGCAGCCTCGCCAAATGAGACGATCCCCTAAGACCGTGTCCTACGTGGTGAGGCGGTCGCTGGGTTCAGTATGGGGCGGGTTACGTGGAGTTGGATTGCTCCTGACGGGCTGTGGGAGATCGCGAAGCCGCTGATCCCACCGTCAAGAGTGCGACCGCAGGGCGGTGGAACGCAGGACACTCCTGATGAGACGCTGTTCGCGGCCATCATCTACGTCCTTGTCAGCGTCTGCGCCTGGCGCCAACTGCCACCCTGCTTCGGCATATCGAAGTCGACCGCTCACCGCCGGTTCCTGATCTGGTCCAGAGCCGGCGTCTGGGGCCGCCTCCAGGAAGCCGTACTGCACCGGCTCGACGACGCCGGCCTCATCGACGTCACCCGCGTCGTCCCCGACACCGCCCACGTCAGGGCGAAAAAAGGGGGCGAACACACAGGTCCGAGTCCCGTGGACCGGGGCAAGCCGGGTTCCAAGATGCACATCCCTGTCGGACGCGAACGGACTGCCCCTCCTCGTCGGCATCTCGGCCGGCAACACCCACGACAGCGAAGGGCTGAGGCCCATGATCGATGGCCACCAAACGAGACACGACCCCCACAAGGACCGGCACTTCAAGCCCCAGCGCCTGCATGCCGACAAAGCCTACGACCGGGCCGACCTGCGCACATGGCTGAGATGGAAGCGCATCGGAGTACGCATCGCGCGGAAAGGCATCGAATCCAGCGAACCATTAGGGCGACGCAGGTGGGTCATTGAGCGGACCATGTCGTGGCTGTCCGGCTACCGCCGACTGAGCCCCGCTACGAACGCAATCCCCACAACTACCTGGCCTTTCTCGGCCTCGCCGCCGCCCTCTGCTGCTACAAGCGGCTCCTCCGCCTCACCCCGTAGGACACGGTCTTGGACCAGCGGCCATGTTGGCACCATCCCTGCGGGCGCGGGCGGCATCCAGGCCTTCGGTGGTGCCCCGGACGACGAGTTCGCGTCGTGCAGTCGGGCCTGGCTCAAGCGCGAAGATCGCTTGACCATTCCCCGATGTGTAGGTGAGCAGTGCGTGAAGAGATCGATTGAGCGAGCAGCGCCTCAGCTCGGTGACGGCCAGGAACGTCACCCTTGGTTTTGGTGGCGTTCTGGAGATCACGCCACCACAGGGATGGATGCAACGTGGGAGCTGCCACCGAGCACCGTAAATCCAACGCTTGCACGACACCTGGCGCGCCCGGAGCAGTGGGACCATCAGCGAAGGCGAGGTTCATGAACAGGTCGCCGCCCGCCGTCACCTCGACACGCCTCAGGCTGAAGCCTTCATGGCTGACTTGTGGGCGCAATACCTGGGAGAAGGTCGCGAGCAGGAGCCCGCGCGAGGACTGGAGGGGCAAGGCCCACTCCCTTGATCGTCATGGCGCCGCGTGGCCGTCCCGGTGACAGTCTGGAGCCATATCCTCATCCTCCACATCGGATTGGGCTCCCAGACCGACTGTCACGGGCCGACGAATGGCCGGGCGGTTCACTCACCGTCATCGAGGCCTTCCATCCCGTCGAGCAGTCCCGACCGGGCGATGCGGAATCCGAGGTCGGCGCGGCTCTGCGCGCCGAGGCGGTTCATGAGGCTTTTCACGTGCTCGCGGTAATTCCGGATACTCAGGCCGGCACGGCGGGCGCCGACGTCGTCAGTGTGACCCTGCATGAGGAGCCGGGCGACGGTGAGGCGGGTGCTGTCCACGGTCTGCCGCGATATCTCGCGCGGCTCTTCGGCGGAAAATTCGATGCCGCGTATCCAGGCACGATCAAACACCCCTCTCAGGAATCTCACGACAGCCGGGTGCCGCAAAGCGAGGGCAGACGACCTGTCGTCCACACACGGGATGAAGGCAACGGTTTGGTCGACGATGATGAGGCGGTCGAAGAATTCATCGAGGGTGCGCACCTCGCCGCCGATATCAGAAATCCGCTCCACATAGTAGCGCGTGGCCGGATTGAAGCGAGCCGTGTGCTGATAGAGCGTGCACACGCGTATTCCTCGCTGGATCAGCTCCGTTTCGCGCAGAAGGGAATCCTCAAGGGTGCTGGCGGACCGGCCGCCACCGGGCTGAGCCGTGAGAACCTCGGTCCTGGCATCGCGCAACGCCTCAGTGATGACCGCGTTGATTTCGTCGAATCCGGACAGCACTTCAAATCCGGAACTTGACGAATCGCTTCTCTCCTGCCAGGCGGCGAAGGCGGCAACAAGCGGGCTGAGCTGCTCGCGGCAGCTCACCACCTGGGCCTCGACCTCGGCGGCCTTCTGATGCAGCTCGCTCTCCGCTCGTCGCAGCAAGAGCGAAGGGTCGCGCAGGCGGGGGGTGTCCGGGGTTCCTGCGACCAGGCCCAGGGACTTCAACTCCAGCCACGCCTGGGCACCCACCTCCCCGGGTCGCCGCCCGCTGGACAACGCCATGAACAGCTCAGCGGCTTCAGAACCGAGAATCGGCCATTCCAAGACGTCCATTTTGTCCACTTTCCCCCCATTTGCGCACCATCAACTTGTCGTGGCGAACATGATGATAGTGGCACCGGCTATGGCGCAATGATCTTGCCTGCAACAGTGATCTCGTCGATCGGGCAGACCACCGGTCGGCCCACGATCCTGGGGAGGGGAGAAATAATGAAGAGACTCATTGCCATTCTCACACTGGTCATGGCGAGCGCTTTCGCAGTGCAGGCGGGGGCGGAGAATTTCGACCACCACACGACCGTTGCCGCGACCTCTGCCCGCGACGTCGGATGGGACTGAGCAGCCCCACATCGGCAGTTGACACTTTCGAAGCCGGAGGAATTTCAGTGAGCAGGCTGCCCGAATTCGGAGATATTTCTCAGTTGATCGGAGAGATGATCGGGGTTACCGAGCCGAAACCCGACGACAACTTCGTGGAGCTCGGCGGCGATTCCCTCATCGCTCTGCAGGTCGCGATCGTCGCCGAAGAGCGCTGGGGAGCGGAGGCCGACCTCCAGGAGATCATCCTCGCCGACACCATCCGGGAGGTCCACGAGCTGCTCGTCGCGTCCATCCGTGGTGCCGCCCCGCAGAACACCTAGTCCGACCTCGGCGCGCATAGATCATCTGACAGGAAGGCACCCATGGCTTTGCCGCACCACGTCAGGCTCGGTGACAGCGAATGGCTGATCTGGCGTGACGCCCTACTGCGCAGCACCGGTTTCCCGGCCTCAGGTCTGGAACGGTTCGCCGCGCCGGACTGCGTCGCTGCGGCCGACGCGCACCTGGCCGGCGACGCGGACCACGAGACGTTCCTCGAGGCGTTTCGGGTGGCGGTCGCCCTTACGTCGACCGAGGTCAACCGTGTGGCGGCCAACCCGCGCCTGCGCGAGGCGATCGCCTGGCAGAGCCCCGCCATCGTCACCCTGTTGGACTCGCTCCTCCGCAACCAGGAGCCGATCCGCCGCAATGCCAAGCGCCGTTACCGGGAGGAGCAGCTCAGCAGGTTCTGGCAGCGCTACTGCGCCAAGACCGAGACCATCGGCTTCTTCGGCCCGTCGCTGTGGATCAGCCTGGATCCGACGTCACCCGACTCCGTCGTGACGGTCGGAGACCGCCTGACCGACGGCCGAAGGGTATTCCTTGAACCTTGGGCTGTGCTGGCCTACGGCGACCTACTGGCCCGGGACCCGGAGATCCGCCCGTGGCTACCGCCCGCACGGCAGCCGCACCATCGACTGGACGGGCGACAGCTGCACCGCCCCGGCCTGCCGTCCGTTGCGGTCTCGGCCACGGAAGCGGAGATCCTGGCGGCGAGCGACGGTTCACGGCCCGCGTCGCACATCGCCGAGGCGCTGGTCGCCACAGACGTGCCCGACCTGGAGCAGCCCGCCGATGTGTATGCGGCCATGGCTCGTCTGGCGGAGCGGAAGTTGCTGACCTGGAACGCCCATCTACCGCTTGACACAACTGCCGAGTCGGTACTCGAAGCGCGTATCGCGGCGATCGGCGACCCGGCGGCACGAGAGCGGGCGGCACTCGGGCTGCGCCGACTGACGGATGCACGGGACAAGGTGGCGGCTGCCGCGGACGACGCAGATGCCCTGCCCGCGGCACTCAGGCTGCTGGCCGAGGAGTTCACCGCTCTCACCGGGTGCGAACCACGGCGGCACAGCGGCGCCGTCTACGCAGGGCGCGGCCTGTGCTACGAGGACACGACGCGTGATCTTCGGCTGACTCTGGGACGGCGGTTCCTCGACGAGCTGGCGCCACCGATGGCGATCGTCCTACAGGCGGCCCGCTGGCTGACAGCCGCGCTCGCCCAGGCCTACGAACGCGAGCTCCTGCACGTCTACGCGCAGGCCTCGGGCAACGGCGAGGGCGTCACGCTCGGCGACGTCTGGTACAAGGCGCTGTCCCTCTTCATGGGCAGCGGGCCCAGTCCCGCGCAGGCGGTACTCGACGAGTTCGCCGACCGCTGGGCACGCCTGCTCGATCTGCCGGTCGACACGCGCGAGGTCCGTGAACTGCGCTGGGCAGCATCAGACCTGTCCAAGCAGGTGGAGGAGGTCTTCCCCGCGGACAGGCCAGGATGGTCCGCGGCTCGCCTCCACAGTCCGGACCTGCAGATCTGTGCCCGCTCGCTGCAAGCGGTCAACGAGGGCGACTACCGCGTCGTGCTCGGCGAACTCCACGCAGCGGTACCGACCATGGAGGGACAGCTCTTCAGCTGGGCCAGGGCCGATCCGCAATGGGTCACGGAACAGGCCACGCAGGACTACGGAGTGCGGCGCGTCATGCCGCTCTTCCCCGCCGTCTGGCCACGAAACGCCGGCAGACTCGTGCCCTTCGAACGAGCCGGCAGCGACCACTTCCTCGGATTCGCCCCCGCCCCTGGTGCCGATCTGACGAGAACGACACCGGTGAGCGGCATCCCGGTGATGCTGCGCGACGGTGCGCTGACCGTCAGCGTCGACGGGCGGGAACTTCCGCTCACCGAGGTGTTCTCCGCGTTCCTATCCACCATCGCCGCGGACGCGTTCAAACTGGTGGCCCCGGCTGAGCACACTCCGAGGCTCGTCATCGACCAGTTGGTTGTCGTCCGCGAGACATGGCGGACGACCTGCGAAGCCACGGACCTGACGAAGGTCCGCGACGAGGCAGGCGAGTTCCTGGCCGCTCGCCGTTGGCGCAGCCGTCTGGGACTACCGGAACGCTGCTTCGTGAAGATCGCGACCGAGGCCAAGCCGCTGTACGTCGACTTCACCAGTCCGCTGTACGTCTCCGCGCTCTGCGCCTCGCTGCGCGCCGCGCTGAAGAGGCAGAACGGCGATGTCGCCCTGACCGTGACGGAGATGCTGCCCGACCCCGCCGAGGCGTGGGTGCCGGGTCCGGACGGCGAGGGCTACTTCGGCGAGCTGCGCTTCCACATCACCGACCCGCGACCGGCTGCCGCAGCCGTCGCCAGCCCCACCTTGGAGAAGACGAGATGAGCCTGGTCAACGCGCACAACGAATGGGACCCGCTGGAGGAAGTGGTCATCGGCTCCATCGAGGGCGCCCGGGTACCGCGCCCCGGCACGGACCTGTTCGCCATAGAGTTCACCCAGTACGGCTCGGCCGACAGGATCCCCTCGGGGCCGGTGTCCCAGCGCGTGCTCGAGGAGACCCGCGACGATCTGGAGCGGCTGTGCGAGTCGCTCGGGGGGCTCGGTATCACCGTCCGCAGGCCGGATCCGACGGATCTGGCGGGCACGATCAGCACTCCGGACTGGCAGACCGACGGCTTCTACAACTACTGCCCGCGCGACGTCCTGCTCACCATCGGTGACACCGTCATCGAGACCCCGATGGTCCTGCGCTCCCGGTTCCTGGAGCCCTTCGCGTACAAGAACATGCTGATCGAGTACTTCGACAGCGGTGCGAAGTGGATCTCGGCCCCCAAGCCGCGGCTCACCGACGAGATGTTCGACGCAACAGCCCGGGCGGGGCACCGCCTGCTCGACTTCGAGCCGGCCTTCGACGCCGCAAACGTCCTGCGGTTCGGCACGGACATCCTCTACCTGGTCTCCGACAGCGGGAACGAGAAGGGCTGGCGCTGGCTGCAGTCCGTCCTCGGTGACAAGTACACCGTTCACCCGTGCCGTGACCTCTATGCCTCCACCCACGTGGACTCCACGATCGTCCCGCTGCGTCCGGGCCTGGTCCTGCTCAACCCCGAGCGGGTGAACGACGACAACATGCCGGGCTTCCTGCGCGACTGGGAGAAGATCTGGTGCCCCGAACTGGAGGACATCGGTTTCGAGGGTGAACGCCCTTACTGCTCCACCTGGATCGGTATGAACCTCCTCGTCCTCAAGCCGGGCCTGGTCGTGGCCGACGACCGCCAGCCCGAGCTGCTGCGGACGCTGGAGAAGCACGGAGTCGACGTCCTGCCGCAGCGCCTGACCCACGCCAGGACGCTGGGCGGCTCCTTCCACTGTGTCTCTCTGGACATCCGGCGCACCGGCGGTCTGGAGACCTACCGGTAGGCGCGGCGCCCCGGAATCACCCTCGCCTTACGTTTGGAGGTCCCGTGGAAGCGGTCAAGGACCGGCTCCACCTGTTCACGGTGCTCAAGGCGGCCGGCACCTCGGTGGTGGCCACGCTGAGCGTCGCCCTGCTCGTCGAGAACCTGGTGCCGGCCGCGACCGCAGCCGCGTTGGCGTTGCTTGTCGGAAAGCTGGACGCGGCCGGTGTCCCCGATGTCTTCCAGGCGGCACTGGCACCACTGACACTGTTCGGTGCCGTCCTCGCCGCAGGTCATCTCGCCACGGCCGCCACCGGCCCGCTGACGTTCCTCGCCGCGAGCCGGATCGACGGCCGACACCGAGCCCGGGTCAGTGAAGTAGCCACGAGCGGCGAGAACTACGCGGCCCTCGAACGTCCGGCGGTGCAGGCCCTGATCAAGGAAGCGATGGCAGACCGCAGCCGCGGCTACGACTGCACGCCCTCCGACGCCGCCCTCGGACAACTGCGATGGCTGTGCGGCCTGGTCGGCGCCGCCGCGGCATGCGGAGTGCTTCTCAGCTACGCCTGGTGGCTGATCCCGCTGGTCCTGGTCCCCGCAGCCCTGAACCGGATGGTGCGCACCCGGCAGGACTTCGGCCTGTCTCAGCTGTGGCAGGGGGCGACGAAGGGGGAACTGCACGCCGATGTCTGGAGGCGCGCGGCGGTCTCGCCCGGCGAGGGCAAGGACGTACGGGTGTTCGGCTTCGCCGACTGGATGGTCGAGCGGATGCAGCAGCACATCCGTGAGGCCAACGCACCGCTGTGGGGCTACATCACGCGGATGCTCTTCGCCAGCTGGAAGCAGCTCCTGCTGGTCTCGGCGGGCCTGATCCCGGCATACGTGATCGTCTCGCTCGACGCCGCACACAAGCACAGCACGGTGGCCGTCGCCACGGCCGTGCTCGCCGCGGGCTGGTCGCTCTTCCAGGTGCTCGGCCCCAACTCGGACATGTACCAGATCGTGGGCGGTATACGGGTGCTGAAGGCGCTCGCGGAGCTGCGCGAGGCCATCGCCGACCCGGACGCGGAGACCGCCCCGGGGAGTGAACCCTTGGCAGCCGATGGCCTCGCCTCTCCTCCGTCGGTCGTCTTCGACAAGGTCTCGTTCTCGTATCCAGGAACCGACCGCCAGGTGCTGGACGGCCTGGACCTGGAGATCAAGCCGGGCGAACTCCTGGCGATCGTCGGACTGAACGGCGCCGGCAAGTCGACGCTGATCAAGATGCTCTCCGGCCTGTACCGGCCCACCGAGGGAGAGATCCGCGTCAACGGCATCCCCTTGGACCGCCACAGCCTCAAGGACTGGCGCACCCGGCTGTCCGTCGTCTTCCAGGACTTCGTGCGCTACCACCTGTCCGCCGCCGACAACGTGGCCCTCGGGCAGGCCGGCGCCCCCCGCGACCCCGCGCTGCTCGAGGCGGCGGCCCGGGACTCCGGCTTCGAAGAGGTCATCGCCCGGCTCCCACAGGGCTGGGACACCCCTCTCGCCCGCTCCCGCAGCGGTGGTGTCGACCTGTCGGGAGGCCAGTGGCAGCAGGTGGTCCTGGCCCGTGCGCTGTACGCCGTGAAACAGGGCGCGCGTCTCCTCGTCCTGGACGAACCCACCGCCCACCTCGACGTGCGCACGGAGTTCGACGTGTTCCAGCGCCTGGCGCGGCATCGCGGCGACACCAGCGTGGTGCTCATCTCCCACCGTCTGTCCACCGTACGGCAGGCAGACCGCATCGTCCTGCTGGACCAGGGCCGGATCGCCGAGGCCGGTACGCATGACGAACTGATCGCGCTGGGGGGCGTGTACGCCGAGATGTTCGCCATCCAGGCGGAGCGGTTCCGGCGCGGACACGACGACCGGCTCGAAGAAGCGGGAGTGTGATGAAGGCCTACCTGGCCCTGTGGGCCGAACTGCTCGCCCTGTCCTGGCAGCGCCAACGCAGACTGACAGCGGCCACTCTGGCCTCGATCGCCTTGTCGGTCGTCGCGGTGGCGGCCAGCGCGCTGGCCCTGCGGTCCACGGTCGACGCGATCGTCCGGGGCGACACCACCGGTGCTGTGACGGCTGCCGTCGCCGCGGGTCTGACCTATGCCCTCAATCTGGTACTGCACGACACCTCCGGGCTGCTCCGCATCACCACCACGGACCGGGTGGGCCGGCTCGACCTGCACCCGCGCGTGCACCGGGACATCGCGCGCCTCGAGGGCCTCGAGCATCTGGAACGCACCGACTTCCTCGACCGCGTCAGCCTGGTCAGAGCCGGCACGGGCCAGCTGGTGGCGAGCATGTGGAACGCCCTGCTCGCCGTCTCCAGCGTCGCGAAGCTCGTCCTCGTCATGCTGCTGCTGGGGACCGTCAGCCCGTGGCTGCTCCTGCTGCTGCTGGTCGCCGCGGTGCCCGTGTGGTGCGACCACCGCGGCCAGGCCGTGGTGAAGCGCGTCGAGGTGGAGACCGCGGAGGACCAACGGCTGGAGCAGCACCTCGCCGACCTTGCCGCACAGGCGGCTAGCGGCAAGGAGATACGGGTCTGTGGCGCCGGTCCCGACCTCGCGCGGCGCCAGTTTGAGGCCTGGCAGGCCGCAATGGGCCCGCGGTACCGGGCCCAGCTGACCGCGGCGGCCTGGAAGTTCACCGGCTGGGTGCTCTTCGTCGCCGGCTTCGTGGGCGGGCTCGGGCTGGTCGCCTACCGCACCGCGCACGGCCACGGCACCGTCGGCGACCTGGTCCTCGCGGTGACGGTCGCCGCGAGCCTGCGGCAGAGCGTGCAGACGACTGTCGTCAGCACCACCGCGACCGCCGGCGCCGGCCGGTTGATCGAGCCCTACCTGTGGCTGCGCAGGTACGTGGCCGAGGAGGACGCCGCCGCCCGCAAGGGCCTCGTCGCACCCGCCGCGCTGCACGCCGGCATAGAGCTGCGGGACGTGAGCTACGCCTACCCGGGAACCGACCGGCTCGCCATCGACAACCTCAGCGTCCACCTGCCCGCCGGGTCCGTGGTGGCGGTGGTCGGCGAGTACGGCTCGGGCAAGACGACGCTGGTCAAGCTGCTCGGCAAGTTCTACCGTCCCGACAGCGGGCGCATCACGGTGGACGGGACCGACCTGGCCGACCTCGGCACCCAGGCGTGGCGGGCCCGGTCCAGCGCGGCCTTCCAGGACTTCGGCCGTTTCCACACCCGCTTCTCGGAGGTCGTCGGCCTGGGCGACCTGCCCCGCCTGGAGGATCGCGCGCGCATCACCGAAGCGGCGCGCGACGCGGACGCCGAAGCGCTCCTCGCCGCCCTCCCCCAAGGGCTGGACACCCAGCTGGGCCGCGAACTGGACGGGGTCGACCTGTCCGAGGGGCAGTGGCAACGCACTGCCCTGGCCCGGGCGTCCATGCGCCACGACCCTCTGCTGTTCATCCTGGACGAGCCGACAGCGTCCCTCGACGCACCGAGCGAGCAGGTGATCTTCGAGCGGTACATGGATCGGGCCCGCCGTCTCGCGCGCGCCACCGGGGCAGTCACCGTGATCGTCTCGCATCGCTTCTCCACCGTCACCGGAGCCGACCGGATCCTGGTCCTGGACAAGGGGCGACTCGTCGAATGCGGCACCCACGAGGAGCTGATGCGGCTCCAGGGCCGCTACGCCGACCTGTACGGGATCCAGGAAACGGCGTACGCGGAGAGGGGGGAACGATGACAGGCACGACACTGGCCCCGCTGTCCCCTCAGCAGGACGAGATGGTCCGCAACCTGCTCGGCTTCCCCGAGTGTGTCGACCGCTACGACCTCGTCTGCCTCTTCCGGCTCGACGGCCCCGTCGACCGCGCCGCCCTGGCCGGAGCACTGGAGGACGTCGCCCGGCGCCACGCCGCGCTGCGAACGGTGATCCGCCGCCGTACCGACGAGTACCTGCAGGAGATCCACCCCGAGCCCCTGGCGGCCCTTGACGAGTCCCGAGCCGACGGTGACCTGGCGACGCTGACCGACGCCCTCGCGGCCGGCCGGCACGGCGCCGACGCCGTCCTGTCGGGGGCGCCGCTTTTCCGGCCTCGGCTGCACGACCTGTCCGGCGGCCTCTTCCTGTCACTGACGATCCATCACATGATCTACGACGGCTGGTCGCTGTCCGTACTGTGGCGGGAACTGTCGGAGTGCTACGCCGCACGAGTGGAGAAGCGGCCGACCCTGCTGCCGGAACTGGCTCTGAGCTACGCCGACTTCGCAGCAGAACAGCGCGCTCTCGCATCCACCCTGTTGCCGGACGCGGTGGCTTTCTGGCGCGAAGCCACCGAAGGCTTCTCCTGCCAGGTGCCCTGGCCTGCGCCCACGGCGTCCGGTGAGGAGCCGCCCCTGGTGCTCGGCCACGTGCCGCTGCGCGTACCGGACCACGCCGCCGCCGCCCTGCGCAGCGCAGCCCGTCAGGCCCGGGTCTCACCGTCAGCCGTGCTCCTGGGCGCGACGGCGGCTGCCGTCGCACGCACGACGGGCCGGCGATCGCTGCTCATCGGCACCGACACTGCGGGCCGCGAGGACCGAAGGAAGCAGCACCTGGTCGGACACTGCGTGAACTCACGGTTCACCGCCGTGACGACAGAGCCGGGTGTTCCCTTCGTGGAACTCGCCCGACGTATCTGGGACCAGTGGGCGGCGGCCGAGAAGTACCGCGACGTCTACTCGGACCTGGTCCTGCAGGAACTGGGCCTGTCCCGCCTGTTCAAGGTCAACCTGAACAGCGGCCGGGTCATGGCGCAGGACGCCCCCGACCTGCCCGGCGTCGACGTCACCGCCGTACCCGTGCCCGTGGTGATCCGCGACTGGCGGCCGCTGCACGTCGTGTGGAACGTGACCCCGGCGCAGATCGACGCCCGTCTGAACCACCAGCGCGCGGGAGTGGACCGGTCGGTGGTCGCCGAGTTCGGCCGGCATGCGCTGACCGTGCTCGAGAACCCCCTGGCCGCCATCTGACAACGGGCCGCACGCCACGTGCGGCCGAAAGGAGGTGAATCCCGTGCACACCGATGTCACCGCGGACGACGTGCAGTTGGCACACCGTTTGGCGAAGACGGGATCCGACATCGCCCTTGCGTACTTCCGGCGCGGGGTCGCCCACCGCAGCAAGCCGGACGGCACCCCGGTCAGCGACGCCGACCTGGAGGTAGACGCCGCTCTCGGCGACCTCCTTGCCCGCGCACGCCCCGAGGACGGGGTGCTCAGCGAGGAGTCGGGCGACCGTACGGGGCGCTCGGGCCGCCGCTGGATCATCGACCCGATCGACGGCACGGTCCCCTACCTGGCGGGGGGTCGGGCCTGGGGGGCCCACGTCGCCCTGGAGGACGAGGACGGTCTCGCCGTCGCCGTGCTCACCCGGCCCACCGAGAACCGCTGGTGGTGGGCGGTCCGCGGGGGCGGGGCATATGCCGCCGCCGCGGACAACACCCTGTCCGTGGCCGAGCCTCTGAAGGTGCCGCAGACCGCCCGGCTGGCCGGAGCCCGGGTCGGCGGATTCGTGCCGCCGGCCGAGTCACCCGCCTCCGCGGCGATCGCCCGTCATGCCCAGTGGTGCGAGGACGAGGTCTCCGTGATCGCGGCGCTCCTCGAAGGCCGCCTCGACGCGGTGCTCGACGAAGGCGGCAATCCCTGGGACCAGGCGCCGGCCGCCCTGCTGGTCGCCGAGGCCGGGGGCGTGTTCGCGGACCCCGCGGGCGGCCGCCGGCTCGACGCCGCGTGGTTGCTGTACGGCGGCGCCGCCATGCATGCGGCGCTACGGCCCCTGCTCGCCGCCCACTTGCCGGCTGTCGACGACCGCCCGGAAGGAGCCCGAGGTGCTGCTGCCACCTGACGATGTCGACCTGGACCGGCTGGGTCGCGAGATCGACCTGCACTACGGCGCGGAACCCCGGCCGTTCGAGTTCGTCCCCCTGGGCGAGGACAGCTGGTCCTTCCGGCGCGGCGCCCTCTGGGTGAGTCTGCGGCGTGACCTGCGCGGCCATGTACCGGGCGCCTACCAGGCGGCGTACGTGCTCGACCGGTCCGGTGCAACGCGGGTGCTGGCGCCGTTGATGGGCGCCGACGGGCGCATCGTGCGCACGGTGGGCCGGTACCCGGTCGTGGTCTTCCCCTACCGGGAGCTGGAGCAGCTCGCCCCGAACAGCGTCACCGCGGAGGACGCCACGGCGATCGTCACTCTGATCGAACAGGTACATCGCGCCGGAACGGCCGTCGTCCCGGCCGCGCAACTACCCTGCGAGAGCTACGAGATCGCCTTCCGTGACGATCTGACGGCCGCCCTCGACTTCGCCGACGCCCCACCGCCCGCGGACAACGGCCTTCCTGCCCGCCTGCACCGGCTGCTGCGCACGCACCGCGACGCGATCCGGGCGATGCTGCACGAGCTCGCGGAGCTGGCAGCCGTCTGCGCCGCACAGAGCGAGCCGTTCGTCCTGACCCACGGCGAGCCCAGCGCGGCCAACATCCTGCGCGGTGCGGACGGACTGGTCCTCGCCGACTGGGGGGGCGCCCTGTGGGGGCCACCGGAACGGGACTGGTTCCACGTTCGCCGGACCCTCGGCATCGACGTACCCGACTGCCGCGAACCCCTCCTGGACTTCTACCGGGTCCGGTGGGTGCTGAGCGAGATCGCCGAGTACACCACGCGGTTCCGCGCACCGCGGGCCTACGACACGGAGGACGCCGAGGACGTGGCCATGTGGGGTCGCCTCCTGCGCTACCTCCCCGAGGGGTGAGGCCGCCGTGCGCAGCACGTACCACCCAGACGACACCAGTGAGATGAGGAGAGATTCCGCCATGGCAGCAGCGGGAATGCGCATGCGCCCGATCCGGCTCGGAGACGTGAGTTACCCCTACTACTACGGTCACGACTGCATCGATGACATCCTTGCCGCGCTCGGCGAGTACGACGCCGACCGCTTCCTCGTCGTCACCGACGACAACGTGCTCGCCCTGCACGGCGAGACTCTGCTGGAGGGCCTGCGTGCGCTGGCCCCGGTGGAGGTGCTCTCGCTCCCCGCGGGCGACGGTATGAAGTCCCTGGACCATCTGGCCGGCCACCTGGAGCGGGCCGTGGCTGCGGGAGCCACCCGCAGGTCAGTCGTGATCGCCTTCGGCGGCGGAGTGCCCGGCAACCTCGCCGGGGTCCTGGCGGCGCTGCTCTACCGCGGGGTGCGCATGGTCCATGTGCCCACCACGACGGTCGCCGCTATGGACTCGGTGATCTCCCTCAAGCAGGCGATCAACAGCAGCCGCGGCAAGAACCACTTCGGCACCTATCTCACGCCGCAGGCCGTCTACCTGGACGTGGCTTTCCTGCGGACGCTGCCGGACAAGCAGCTGCGCTCGGGGCTGTGCGAGGCCACCAAGAACTGCCTGGCGATCGCTCCCCAGGCCATTCCCGCGATGCGGAAGCTGCTGGCGGACGGCAACCTGACGGCCCCGGAATCCCTGCTGTGGCTGCTGGAGGAGAGCCTGGCCGCCAAGACGAGCGTCACCGCCAAGGACGCACGGGAACAGGGATCGGGCCTGATCCTGGAGTACGGGCACACGGTCGGCCACGCGGTCGAACTGTGCGACCAGAAGCTGCGCGGCGCCCTGGGCATCTCGCACGGTGAGGCCGTCATGTTCGGCATGCTCGTCGCCGCCCGGATCGCGGCCGAGCTGGGCGTGCTCACGGCCGACGAGGTGGCCGTGCACGACGAACTCGCCCGAGCCCTGGGTGCCCCGCTCACCGTGCCCGCCGGGATAACCGTGGACGAGATCATGGCGACGGTCCGCGCCGACAACAAGCGCGGCTACACGACCGCTGGCTCCGACGAGGCGGTCATGGTCCTGCTACGCGGATTCGGCGAGCCCCTGGGCTCCCCCGATCTGCCGCTGGTGACCGTGCCGCTGCGGCTGGTGGAGGACGTGGTGTCCGGGCTCCTGCCGGCCGCTGCGCGGATCGCCGAGGAGGTCGCGGCATGACCGGGCGACTGGCTCTGGCAGGCGGGGCTCCGGTGTGGTCGGGGGGCTGGCCCGGCTGGCCGCAGCTCGGGCCGCACACGGCGGAGCGCGTCGCACAGGTGCTGAAGGGTGAACGCTGGGCCATCAGCGGCCACTGGACCGGCAGGCCGGCCGTCGAGGTCGAACTCGCCGAGCGCTTCGCCGAGTTTGTCGGGGCACGCTGGTGCGTGCCGGTCGACCACGGTTCCAGCGCGCTGATCACCGGACTGCACGCGCTGGGCATCAAGCCCGGCGACGAGGTCATCGTCCCGGGTCTGACGTGGGTCGCCTCGGCCTCCGTCGTCGCACGGACCGGAGCCATTCCCGTCCTCGTGGACATCGACCCCGACACCCTGTGCATCGATCCGCAGGCGGTCGAGGCTGCCATCACGCCGGCGACCGTCGCCGTCATGGCCGTGCATCTCTACTCGGCGATGGCGAACATGGACGCTCTGCGAGCCATCGCGCGGAGTCATTCGCTCGCCCTGGTCGAGGACGCGGCACAGGCCTACGGCGCGACGTGGAACGGCGCGGGCGCTGGAAGCATCGGTGACTTCGGGGCCTTCAGCGCCCAGCAGGGCAAGACGCTGACCGCCGGCGAGGGCGGGCTGTTGGTCACCTCCGACGCCGGGCTGCGCGAACGCGCGGAGATGGTGCGCGGCGACGGGCGCCGCTACACCCTGGGCCCGCGTGAGGTCGGCCGCCCGGAACTCGAGGAACTCTCGCTCGTCCAGGGCTGGAACATGCACATCAGCGAGGTGCAGTCGGCGCTGCTGCTGGACGGGCTGGAGCGTCTGCCCGAGCAGAACGCGTGCCGGGCCGCAGCGGCGGAGGTCCTCGACAAGGCACTCGGCGCGGAGGGGGACCTGGAGCCGATCGAGCCGTATGCGGCCAACGACCGGCGCGCCTACTACCACTACGCGATCCGGCTGCGTCCAGGAGCCTTCGCGGGCCGCAGCGCGGCCACCGTCTGCCGGGCGCTCAGCGCGGAGCTCGGGTTCTGGGTGCACACGCCTTACCGCCCGCTCAACGGCCACGCGCTCTACGACCCGCGGCGCCTGCCGGGCCTGGCGGACCAGGACTTCGCCTGGAAGTTCGACCCGGCGCGGTTCGAGCTGCCGGTCGCCCACCGCGAGGCCGAGCGCACCATCCTCCTGCACCACCCGATGCTCCTGGGCTCCCCCGGGCACACCCAGGCCGTCGTGGACGCCTTCGACAAGATCCGCCGCCTCGCCGACCAGCTGCCGGCCTGACGCCCCCCATCGACCACCGAGAACGAGGAGACCATGGGCAAGACCATCGTCATCACCGGTGCCAGTTCCGGCATCGGTGCTGCGGCGGCCGTCGAACTCAGCCGCCAGGGGCACAGCGTCCTGGCCACCGGCCAGACCCCCGCCAAGCTGGCCCGCGTCCACCGGCGCATGCGCGAGGCCGCGCCTGTCGGCGTCGAGGTTCCCGAACCTGTCCGCGCGGATCTGTCATCTCTGCGCACCGTCCGTGAACTGGCCGCCACCCTGCTGGAGCGGTGCCCGCGGATCGATGTGCTGGTCAACAACGCCGGGGTCCAGCCCAGCAGTCGCCGTCTCTCCGCCGACGGCCACGAACTCGGTCTCGCGGTGAACCACCTCGCGCCCTTCCTCCTGACGATGCTGCTGGAGGAGCGGCTGCGCGAGAGCGGCGGCCGGGTGATCACCACGTCCTCCGACACGCATGTCGACGGCCGCCTGGACCTCGACGACCTGGAGATGGAACGCGGCTGGAGCGGTCCCGCCTCCTACGCCACGTCCAAGCTCGCCAACATCCTGTTCACCACCGAGCTGCGCCGCCGTACGGGACTGCCGGCCAGTTCCTTCCATCCCGGCGCCGTCAGCACCGACCTCAACCGCGACTCGCCCTGGTTCCGTCTGGTGAAGCCCTTCGAACGCTTCTACTACGGCCGACCGGAGGAGGGCGCCGAGACGCTGGTGTGGCTGGCGACCGGCGACGAGGGCGGAGCGCCCACGGCCGCCTACTACGAGAAGCGGCAGCCCGCGCAGGAGTCGGCGACAGCCCGGGACGAGAAGTTGGCCGCGCGCCTGTGGCAGGCCAGCGAGGCCATGGTCGAACAGCACTTGGCCGTGTGAGCGCGGGTCGTCGTTGTCGTGTCGTGTAACGGAGTTGATGTGGTGAGCGGGAGCCAGCGGAAGTTGCCGGTCCTCATCGGGCCGACGGTGGAACGGGAGGTCCCCTACGGACTCGTCGGGCTGATCAGACAGCAGTCGGCCGCCACGCCGGACGCGACGGCGCTCGTGGACACCGACGGCAGTCTGACCTACGCCGAGCTGGAGTCGGCCTCCGACCGGGTTGCCCGGGCACTGGCCGCGGCCGGAGCCCGGCCCGGCGACGTCGTGGCGGTGTGCATGCCGCGCGGAACAGCCCTCGTGGTCGCTCTGCTCGGCGCGTTGAAGGCGGGCACCCCCTACCTTCCGCTGGCCTTGGACGACCCGGCCGAGCGCCTGCACACCCTGGTCCGGGACTCCGGGGCGCGTATCGCCCTGGTCGCCTCCGGCTCGCACGGGGTCGTGGCCGACACCGGTGTACCCCTGGTGGACGTCGAGCAGGTCGTGCGGGCCGACGCATCGGATGCGCGGCCGTGGGACCCGCCTCAGCCGTGTCCGGACGAGCACGCGGTCTACGTCCTGTACACCTCCGGGTCGACCGGCAGGCCCAAGGGCGTCATGGTTCCCAGTCTGGCGCTGTGCAACCGCTTGCAGTGGATGTGCGAGGAGTACGCCTTCGGCCCGGACGACCGCGTCCTGCAGAAGACCCCGTACACCTTCGACGTCTCGGGGTGGGAGTTCTGGGCTCCGCTGATCAGCGGCGGCCGGCTTGTGCTCCTCCCGCCGGAGGCCCATCACGATCCCGCCGAGATCATCGACTGGATCACCCGCCACGAGGTGACCCTCTGCCACTTCGTGCCGTCGATGCTGGAGGAGTTCCTTCGCTGGCCGGGCGTGGCGGAGTGCCGGTCACTGCGCGCGGTGATGTGCAGCGGTGAAGCCCTGACCTTGGGGCAGGTGCAGCGGTTCCGGGCGCAGTTGCCCGGCACGGAGCTGCACAACCTGTACGGACCCACCGAGGCCGCGATCGACGTCACCTTCTGGCCGTGCCCACCCGACGGTGCACCGCTCGACGCCGTCCTGATCGGACGGCCCATCGCCAACTGCACCCTGCTGGTAGTGCGCGAGGACCTCTCTCCCGTCGGCGAGGGCGAGACAGGCCAGCTGGCCATCGGCGGACAGCCGCTGGCCCTGGGTTACCTCGGCCGGCCCGACCTGACCGACGCGGTCTTCGTGGACGCTCCCGCGTGGAGTCCGGTACCCCGCGTCTACCTCACCGGCGATCTGGTCCGGATCCAGGGCGATGCCCTGGAGTACCTGGGCCGTTCGGACGGGCAGGTGAAGATCAGGGGCCAGCGCGTCGAACCGGGGGCGGTCGAGGACGTCATCAAGGAGTGCGCCCAGGTGCGTGACGCCGTGGTGGTTCCCGTACGCCAGGGACACAGCACGGAGTTGGTCGCCTTCGTGGTCGCGGCCGGCACCACCGACGACGAGGCCGGGCTGTTCGCAGCGGTGCGACGCTCGGTCGAAAGGCGCCTCCCCCTGGCTCACCGGCCTGTTCGCTATCGGAGCATCGACGCAATCCCGCTGACGTCGAGCGGCAAGACCGACCGTGGCCGGCTCACTCGCCTGGCGGCCGAAACCCACCCGCCGGCCGCACCACACCAGGACGGGGACGAGCTGACCCGCTGCTGGGCGGAGGCGGTGGGCTCCGCGCCGCAGCCCACCGATCTCGGCTTCCTGCAGGCAGGCGGGCACAGCCTGGCGGCCGTGAGGCTGGCCGGCAGCGTCCTGTGCCGGTGGGGCGTCCGGATCCCCCTGAGCGCGTTCCTGCGCCATGACCTCTCCTTGGACGGACTGCGCGCGCTGCTGCCCGAGACGCCCGCCGGCTCCCGCCCGGACATGCCCCGCCGCGCCGACCGGGAGCACGCCGAACTGCTGCCCGACCAGCGCCGCCTGTGGCTCCACCGGCAGATCTTCCCGGACTCGCCCGCCTACAACGTGGTGGGGGTGCTCGACTGCGACGGACTCCTCGACACCGCCGTCCTGCACCGGTCCTGGGCCCGGTTGGTCGAGACCCATGAGGTGCTCCGCACCACGATCGAGGAGGACGAGAGCCGCCGCGCCCACCAGCGCATCCACCCGTTCGCGGCGGTCAGCCGCGAGGCCGGCGCGCTGCGGGTGGACCAGGCCGGGGACGCTCCCTGGGACCAGTGCGTCCAGGAGTTCGCGCGCGCTCTGTCGGACGAGCCCTTCCCCGCGGACCGGCCGCGCAGAGCGCTCCTGGGCGCTCTGACGGACGCGACGCGCCGACGGACCGCACTCGTCCTGGTCGTCGACCACCTCGTCTCCGACCAGCGCTCCCTGGATCTGCTGTGGGAGGCGCTGGAGGAGCGGTACACGGCCGAGCTGTCGGGCCTGCCCGGCCACGACGGCGGCGCGCCCGTCCAGTACGGCGACGTGATCGCCGCGGCCGGGGCGGATCCGCTGCGACAGGAACGGGACAGGGAGTTCTGGCGCACCACCCTGGCCGGCGTCGTTCCCGAGATCGAGCTGCCGTTCCAGCGGCATCCGGCCCAGCCCTCCTTCCGCGGGGCAGCCGTCGAGGAGGACCTGGGCCCTGAGCTGTCGGCGCTCATCAGACAGCTCGGGCGGTATCGCCGGGTGTCCCCGTCCATGGTCGTCCTGGCCTGCTACGGCCGGATCCTGGCGGACTGGTGCGGCCAGCCCGAGATCGTCGTCGGCGTGCCGATGTCCGGCCGGGAGACGGAAGAGGCGCACGACGCCGTCGGCTTCTTCATGCGGACGCTGCCGATACGCCTGGCGACGCCGCCGGAAGCCCTCTCCGACCATCTGCTGGAGCCCGTCGCCGACGCCCTGCTCGCGGCGGCCGACCACGGATCGTTGCCGTTCGACGAGATCGTCCGGGCCGTGGGCGCCTCCCGCGGCCTGGACCGCAACCCGCTGTTCCAGGTCTGGTTCAACGACCTGACCCAGGCCGCCCCACCGCGGTCGTTCGGCGGTCTCGGGGTGCGGCCGGTCATGGCCGACGTGCGCTGGTCGCTGTTCGACCTAGGCCTGTACCTGCACCTGGACGCGTCGGGCGACTACCGGGTCCAGTTGGTCTACGCGACCGATCGCTGGGAACAGGGCGTTGCCCGGGAGTTCCTGCGGCAGTGCGTCGCCGAACTCCAGGCACTGACTCTTCTTCCGCCGCCCCCCTCGCCCCGCCCCGCCTCTCCCGGGATCGAGGCCGCCTCCGAGCTGCGGACGTGCACGGACCTCGTACGGCAGGTCCTCCGGCATGCCGCCACGGATCCGAACCGTCCGGCGATCGGGTCCGGCGCCGACCGCGTCACGTTCGGTGAACTCGAGGGGCTGGTACGGCGTTCGGCGACGCGGATCCGGCAGTGTGCTCCCCCCGGTGCCCTGGTCGCCGTGCTCGCCGAGCGCCGTCCCGACCTGCCGCAGGCCGTGCTGGGCGCCTGGTATGCGGGAAACCCCGTGCTGCTGCTGGACGCTGCGGCCCCGGGCGAGTGGATCGCCTCCGCCATCGCAACGGCGGGCGCGGAGATCGTGCTCATCCTCGACGGTGCCGCCGTGGTCCCCCCGGGCTTCCCCGCGCTCGCCGTCGACCGCACCGCCCTCGCCGGTGTCCCGCCGATGGCGGACGCCCCCGCGGACTTCACCGTCGGCAGGCCCGGACATGCCCTGATCACGTCGGGCACCACAGGTACACCCGGGGTGGTCGTCCTCCCCGCCGAGGCACTGCCCGAGGCGTTCACCGCATACGGCGATGCGCTCGGCCTCGACCGCGAGGATGCGTTCTGCTTCACCGTGCCGCCCGCTCACGACCCGATGTTCCGTGACCTGATCCTGCCGCTCACCCTGGGGGCACTGGTGCAGGTGCCGCGGCCCGAGGAAAGCGGTGGCCCCCAGGCTCTGCTGGACCTCCTTTCGGCCTCCGGGACGACGGTCTGGCACCTCACCCCCTCGCTGGCCCGCATCGTGACCGCTGTCGCCGGCCCGGACCTGCGGCTGTCCTCCGTCCGCCATGTCGTCCTCCACGGCGAGCGACTGCGCAACGCCGACGCGCGCGCGCTCGCCCGGCTCTGCCCGGGTGCCCGGATCCACAACCTCTACGGCACTACCGAGACCCCGCAGGCCAGCGGCCTCGCCCTCTGGCGCGACGGGGCCGACGACGGCGCCCCCGTGGCCGCAGGCCTGCCGCACCGTTCGCTGGCCGTGCGTACGGCCAGGGTCGCGGACTCCCCGATCGGGGTGCTGGGCGAACTCGTGGTCACGGGCCGCGGACTCGCGCTGGGGT
>NZ_JBFAET010000156.1:0-21684 GCF_040642095.1 Streptomyces sp. NPDC020362 | reverse complement strand
CATGATCGGACAGCTTTACTACTGCCTGCAGAATCGCCGCCCGTTCGAGGAAGGCACCGCTTTTCCCGTCGTGCTCACCTCAGCGGCTTGACCCCGAAGCGCCTGAGGTGTCTGGCCATGCTCGCGCACCACTTCCTCGCCGTCCTCGCAGCCCAGACCCAGGACACCGCAAAGGGGGCGGCAGAAACGACACCACCAGCCCCATCCCCCTCACCATGGCAGAGATCCGGCGCCAACTGGACACTCGCCTGCCCCACCCCAGACCCCACCAGGACCGACGACTCCACGCACTGAACTGGTCCCACTAGCGCAGACACCATCAAGCCATCGCCCGTCGCTGCCACGACCGAAGAAGAACCAGCTCAGGACACGATTTCTGACTGGAGTACTAAGGGGCCCGCCCGCCCCGGGGAACCCGGACGTAGCAGCCCAGCTACGTCGTGTCTCCTTTCACCAAAGGAGGACCTGCCGAGGAGCCTCACACCGGGCGTGCTCGGAATCGTCCTCTCCGCCGCGGAGCAGCCGTATGCAACAGATCGGGGGGCGGCAGGACGCCCCTGCAACACGGCCGCCCCCAGTGCGATGACGGGCCAGATGACATGACGGCCGCCGTGGCGGTGTCGCGGTAGCCCCGCTGACCCGTGCAACGGCGCGGTGTCGCCGGCCGAGGGTAGCGTGAGGTCCGTGATGGTGGGCACCGAAGAAACCCGGCTGGTCGTGCTGCGCGGCAATAGCGCCTCGGGCAAGTCGTCCGTCGCGGCCGGCCTCCGCGAGAGGTTCGGCCGCGGCCTGGCCTTGGTCGGCCAGGACAACCTCCGCCGCATCGTGCTCCGCGAACGCGACCGGCCCGGCGCCGCGAACATCGGCCTGATCGACTTGACGGCCCGCTACGCCCTGGACGCCGGCTATCACGTCGTGGTCGAAGGCATCCTCTATGCCGACCGCTACGGCGACATGCTCGCCCAGCTGCGCGCCGACCACCGCGGCCCGACCCACGGCTACTACCTGGACGTGCTGTTCGACGAAACCCTCGCCCGGCACGCCACCAAGCCGATTGCCGATGACGTCAACGAGGCGCAAATGCGCGACTGGTATCGGTCTCGCGATCTGCTGCCCGGCGGCACCGAGACGGTCATCGGTGCCGACAGCGCCCTGCACGAAACCGTCCACCGCATCATGCTCGACACCGGTCTGGCCCACCTGCGCGCACTGGACCGCTGACCGGGACACCGTTGCGACAGATGTTGCGCAGAGTGCTGCGATGGGTGTTGTGCAAGCCCCCGATCAGCCGCTCCGGGCACCTCTTGGCTTCGTTCACTTCAACGGGCGGCGTTTGTTCGGCCGTCTGGGAGGCAGTCGGCGATCCACGCGCCCTCCGATGTTCACGAGAATGACGGCACTCTGACCTTGGCGGCGCCTCCTGCCGTGCACGGAGACCGGAAGCCGCCACCTCCGACGGTTTCGTTTGGATCACCGCGCGGCGGTGGATGCGGACGAAGGGCCGTATCACCTGGGCGGCTGACTTTGGCGATCCGGCCGGTACGGTCGTTCTGGCCTCTGCCGTGGGGGTGTGAAAATGGTGGCTCGCTCGTACTCCAGAGCTAGTGCTCTGACCATGTGGGTTCGCCGGGTTGGGCGTCCGAGCGGTTGGATGAGCGGTGACGTCCGATCCGACCGCTGGGGGTGCGGTGGCTGAGCCTGTCCGTGTGCGCAGGTTGACTGACCAGGAGGGGCAGAAGCTGCAGCAGATCGTGCGCCGGGGCAGCACCAGTTCGGTGCTTTACCGGCGCGCGATGATGTTGCTGGCCTCGGCTGGAGGGAACGGGTGCCGGTGATCGCGAAGTTGGTGCAGGCTGACGAGGACACGGTCCGGGACGTGATCCACCGGTTCAACGAGATCGGTCTGGCCTGCTTGGACCCTCGGTGGGCGGGAGGCCGTCCCCGCCTGCTCAGTCCTGACGACGAGGACTTCGTCGTCCAGACGGCCACCACCCGCCCGACCAAGCTCGGGCAGCCCTTCACCCGCTGGTCCCTCCGCGAACTCGCCGTCTACCTGCGCCGGGTACACGGCCGTGTGATCCGGATCGGCCGCGAGGCGTTACGGTGCCTGCTCACCCGCCGCGGCGTCACCTTCCAGCGCACCAAGACCTGGAAGGAATCCCCCGACCCCGAGCGCGACGCCAAGCCCGACCGGATCGAGCACGTGCTGGAGCACTTCCCGGACCGAGTGTTTGCGTTCGACGAGTTCGGCCCGCTCGGCATCCGCCCCACCACCGGAGCCGGCTGGGCCCGCGTCGGCCACCCCGAGCGTCATCCCGCGACCTACCACCGCACCCACGGCGTCCGCTACTTCCACGACTGCTACTCCGTCGGCGACGACACTCTGTGGGGCGTCAATCGCAGGAAGAAGGGCGCCGCGAACACCCTCGCCGCCCTGAAGTCGATCCGCGTGGCCCGCCCGGACGGCGCCCCGAGCTACGTCATCCTGGACAACCTCTCCACTCACAAGGGCGAGACCATCCGGCGCTGGGAAGAAGAACCGGGTCGAGCTGTGCTTCACCCCGACGTACGCATCCTGGGCCAACCCGATCGAGGCCCACTTCGGACCACTACGGCAGTTCACCATCGCTAACTCCCACCACCGCAACCACACTGCACAGACCCGAGCCCTCCACGCCTACCTCCGCTGGCGCAACGCGAACACCCGCCACCCCGACGTGCTGGCCGCCCAACGCCGCGGAGGCGCCGGTATCCGCAGCGAGAAGGGCGTTCGCGGGGGCGGCCGAAGTCTGGCAGCCGCTGCCTGAACTGTCCGTCCTCCCTTGCGGCCACGCACTACGGTGGGATACATGTCCGAGCTCTCCGTGCGGAATTTCTACGACGAGTTGGCCCACGACTACCACCTGATGTTCCGGGACTGGGACGCGAGCATGGCCTACCAGGCCGAGGTGCTGGGCGGGCTCGTCTGCAAATCTCTCGGCGCGGGACCACACACCGTCCTGGACTGCTCGTGCGGGATCGGCACCCAGGCCATTGGGCTGGCCCTGGCCGGGCTCCAGGTCGTTGGCAGCGACCTGAGCCCCGTCGCCGCCGCGCGCGCCGCCGCCGAAGCGGCGGCCCGGGGCAGCCGGCTTCCGGTCGCTGCGGCTGACATGCGCCAACTGCCGTTCAGAGAAACGTCATTCGACGTCGTCCTCTGCGCGGACAACTCGCTCCCGCACCTGCTCTCCGGGCGGCACTCCTCGGCATGAGACGGGTGCTCCGAGACGACGGGCTGCTGATCATTACTGTCCGGGCCTACGACGAGACGCGCCGGACCAGACGCCACGGCGACTCCTCCCCAGGTCTCGGAGACACGCGACGGCCAAGTGATCACCTTCCAGCTGTGGCACTGGCATGAAGACGGCGAGCGCTACGACCTGGAGCACTTCCAGCTCACCCCCGCGGAGAACACCTGGCATGTCCGAGTCCGCCGGAGCGGCGGCGGAGGCGGCCCGGTTGCGAGCCCTCGGTGCCACCGACCTCGACCTCGGCCAGGGCGACGTCCCGTGGACGTGCCTGGCCGACCCGGAGGACCACGAGTTCTGCGTCCTCGCCCCGTCACACTGACGGCTGGTCGTCCGCTGCGCTATCACCGGAGGCATGCGGTATCCACAGGGGGGGCGGGCTGACCGCCGAACGCCAGGTGTTTCGCGAGGGGTTACGGCTCCAGGCCGCGGAGCGGTTCGCTGGGGGGGAGGTGAGTGCGCTGATCGCCAAGGACCTGCGGGTCAGCGTCCGGTCGGTGCAGCGGTGGCGGCGGACATGGAACGAGGGCGGTCCGCGGGCGCTGCGGTCGCAGGGGCAGGCGTCGCTGCCGAGGCTCAGCCGGAAGCAGTTCACGCAGCTGGAGGCGGACCCGGCCAAGGGGCCGGCCGCGCACGGCTGGGAAGACCAACGATGGACTCTCGCCCGGATCAAGACGTTGATCGGCCGGCGCTTCCATCTGGCCTACACCATTCAGGGCGTGCGGAAACTTCTGGTGCGCAACGGCTGGTCGTGCCAGGTGCCAGCCCGACGCGCCATGGAGCGGGATGACGTCGCGGCGGCTGGGTGGGGCAAGGAGGTGTGGCCCTGCGCGGAAGACTCGCGGCGGCGCGTGGAGCCTGGCTCGTCTTCGAGGACGAAGCTGGATTCTCCATGAGGCCGCCGCAGGCGAAGACCTGGTCGCAGCGCGGCCGGACCCCTGTGGTTCGGGTCCGCGGCCGTTCCCGCAGACCCGTCTCGATCGCGGCGCTGACCTGCTGCAAACCCGGCCACCGCTCAAGGCTGATCTACCGGCCGCGCCGGGACGACGGCCAACGCGACGGGCGCAAGAGCTTCTCCTGGCGCGACTACCGGGACTTGCTGACCGCAGCCCACCAGCAGCTCGGCGGCCCGATCGTCCTCGTCTGGGACAACTGTGAGACTCGTGGGGCACCGTCCGGGGCCAGGGGTCTGACCCGTGGGACAACTGGCCTGGCTGCCTTGTTGAGGATCTGTCGGCTTGTGGCCCGGGCGGTGCTTGCTGCCGCCGGACCGGCGAGCGTGTCTCGATAGGGGCCTTGCCGCACAAGGCACCGTCACAGTTCTGACCGCCCACCGGCCCGACGTCGGCCACAGCCCCGTGCCGATCGAGGAGCCGCGTGACCATCACCAGCATGCCCCAGCCGACTCTGCCCGCACAGCTGGAAGAACCGCCGGCAGAGGACGTGATCCTGGGGGTGGACACCCACAAGGACGTGCATGTCGCCGCCGTGATCACCGTGCTCGGCGCGCTCCTGGCCCACCAAGAGTTCCCAGCCACCGCCGCCGGATACCGCCAACTCCTGGCCTGGGCATGCTCTTTCGGTGCCCTGCGCCGAGCCGGTGTGGAATGCACCGGATCCTTCGGTGCGGCCCTGGCACGCTTCCTGAGCGGGGAGAACGTGCAGGTCGTCGAGGTCAATCAGCCGGACCGCGCCATCCGCCGCAAGCGGGGCAAGACCGACGCCGTGGATGCGGAGGCCGCCGCCCGCGCCGTGCTGTCCGGACGCGCTGACGTCACACCCAAGACCGGTGAGGGCTCGGCGGCCGACATGCGCGTGCTGCGGCTGGCGAAGGAGTCGGCCGTCAAGGCCCGCACGCAGGCGAAGAACCAGCTCAAGGCTGTGCTGCTCGGAGTTGATCCCGCGCTGCGCGAGGCACTCTCCAAGCACACGAACGCGGCGCTGATCGCCAAGTGCGCCGACCTTCCCGACACCGGCGATGCGGCTGTCTTCACGCTCCGGCTGCTGGCCCGGCGCATCCAGCAGCTGACCGCCGAGGTGAAGGAGCTCGCTCACCGGGTCACTTCGGCCGTCCGCCGCTGTCATCCGCAGCTTTTGGACGTCATCGGCGTCGGGCCCGACAGTGCCGCTGCCTTGCTGATCGCCGCTGGCGACAACCCCGAGCGGCTGGCCAGCGAGGCATCGTTCGCCGCTCTGTGCGGCGTCAGCCCTGTCGAGCAGTCTTCCGGGAAGACCCAGCGTCGGAGGCTGAACCGCGGGGGCAACCGGCAGGCCAACGCCGCCCTCTACCGCATCGTCGTGACTCGCCTCCGACGGGATGCCCGCACACGTCTCTACCTCGAACGACGCACGAAACAGGGCATGTCCAAACGCGAGATCATCCGCTGTCTCAAACGCTATGTCGCCCGCGAGATCTACCGTCAGATCCAGCCACCATCGGCCCTTGCTGCCTCCTCTTCTGCCGCTTGACGCAACATAGGGGCATCCTCAACGTCCACAAAGCCGCCGAGCTGCGGCGGTGGGCGGCGGCCCGGGACTGGCTGACCATCTACTACCTGCCGCCCCATGTGCCCGACCTCAATCCGGTCGAAGGGATCTGGTCCTTCCTGCGACGCGGCTGGCTCTCCAACGTCGCCTTCAGTACCCCCGAACACCTCGTCCAACGCATCCGGCTCGGCCTATGGCACATCCAGTACCGCAGCCACCTCATAGACGGCTGCCTGGCAGAGACCGGGAGAACAGCCTGAGCAGCGAGACGACATCACGAGTTCAACCTCAGTAACCCGCTGCTGCCAACGGCGCCCTCGGGCTCACGCGGACGGCGACGTGATCGCCACTGCGCGCGGGGACGTGCCGAGCGGCGGCCGCTATCGGCGAGGCCGTCTTCCGCCCCGAACAGGAGGGAGAGGGCGAGCGCATCGACTTCGGCGCCCTCGCCCATGACGACATCACCACAGCGCGGCTGCGGGCGCTGGGGGCCGGCCCGGGGTGGCGCTGCCTCGATGTGGGTGCGGGCACAGGCACGGTCTTCCGCCGGCTGTTGGGCGAGGCCGGGGTGGCGAGCGTGCTCGCGGTGGACCGCGACGTACGCTTCCTCACCGAACGTCCGGGGCTCGACGTGCTGGAGGCCGACATCACCGCCCGGGACTTCGTCCCCGGCCGGTTTGGGCTCGTCCACGCGCGCTTTGTGCTGATGCACCTGCCCAAGTGCGACCGCCTGATCACAGCGATGGTGAACGCGTCGCGCCCGGCGGGGTGCTGGTGCTCAGCGATGCGTTCGACCTGACGAGCGACCGGGCGCCCAGCACGCCGTATGCCGCGGTGATGCGGGCGATGTGGCAGGGGCTGCGGGCCACCATCGGAATCGATGTCTCCTGGGTGCCGTCGTACCCGCACCTGCTGCGCGATGCGGGGCTTGTACCTGTTGCCGCCGAGATCCATGTGCCGCCGCCACTGCCGGGCATTCCCATCAGCCGCTTCCGGGCGGACAGATGGGAGCGGAGCAGAGGGGCGATGCTCGCCATTGGCCTGGTCGATGACGCGGCCGTCAACACGGCGGTCCAGTACCCGGCCTCCGACGAGTGTGCTGCCCTGTCGGCCGGCATGCTCACCGTCTGGGGATGGAATCCCGAGGAGGCTCCGCGCTGATCCTCTCCGTCGTACTGGCGAAACGAACCGCCCGACCCCGCTCGCACCCAGCGCCCCATGCCGGCTTCCACACGGGCTGAGCCCGTTGGTGGCCCTCATGGTCGGCATGGGCGTGGTCGGCCTCCTCCACATGACGATGGGGGACTTCGTGGAAGCGCTACTACTGCGACCTCGATACCGCCGAGTGGGAAGACAGTCACACCAAGACTTGCTACCTGAAATAGATGCCGCAGACACTCGGCAGGGGGCGGCGGACCAGGCCGCGGACGTCGAACAAGGTGAGGCACCCTTTGTACTGCTCGTTGGCGTCGTCGGAGACGTCGGTGACGCGGGGGTTGAGCAGCACGATGGGGTCCGGCGCCCTCGTCGGTGGGCTGGACGGCGGCCGCCGCGCGGGCGATGCCGATCTGAGGGGCGTCCAGACCCAACCACCTTGACGCAACCGGACCAGGACCGGCTACGCCTACCTGCGCACCGCCCTCCACCGCACCCTGCTTGTGAAATGGGCCTACCAGCGGCCCTACACCTCAGATGCCGAACGGCAGGCAGCGTTCCCCGACTGGCTCGACTGGTACAACTTCCACCGACCCCACACCGGTTTCGGCGGGCAATCACCAGCCAGCCGCGTCACTCACCTGTCCGAACAGCACACCTCACGCGTAAGCCGTTTTCGCCTCGCGGACGGTGTCGGCCACGGACGCCGAGACGCGGACGAGTGCTGCCGTGGCGGTCGAGCGGGACTGCTGGGGCCAGGTGATGGCCAGTACCGACGGTGGTGCGTCCGGGACCGTCCGGTAGACGACGCCGGGACGCGGATAGCGAGCGGCGACGGAGGCGGGCAGCAGGGGGGTTGGACCGCCGAGGGCGACGAGCGTGAGCAATTGGGCGAGGTCGCGGCCCTCGCCGCGGTTCTTCTCGATGAACTGGTGCACGTCGTGGGGGCGCAGCCCGAGGTCGGCGAGGGCCAGGCGGTCGTGTGTGGCGAGCGCGTGGGTGGCGGCGAGTGCGGCGACACGTGGTTCGGCGATCAGTGTCTCCGAGTCGAGGCCGGAACGGTCGAAGGGCTCATGGACCAGGGCCGCGTCGGCTTCTCCCTGGCGCAGCAGCCGAGGCTGTTCGTGCCAGCCGCACAGCCGGACGGAGACCGGTACGGCCGCGGGCTCGGACGCGAAGCGCGCCAGGATCGGCTCCAGCAGGCCCGCGTCCCCGTCAGCCTTGACGGCCAGGATGAGCTTCGGCTCGGGCGCCGCGGCACGCTGGGCCCGCCGCTCGGCGGCCTGCAGGGCGTCCAGGGCGATCCTCGCCTCCGCGAGCAGTACCGCGCCCGCCGGGGTGAGCGCCACAGTGTGAGTGGTCCGTTCGAAGAGGGTGATGCCCATCTCCTTCTCCAACTGGCGGATCGCGCGGGACAAGGGAGGCGCGGAGATGCCCAGCCGCTCGGAGGCGCGGGTGAAGCTGAGCTCCTCGGCAACGGCAACGAAGTAGCGCAGCGGGCGGGATTCCATGTATCCCACCTCCGTTCCGACTGGTATTACCCTGAGGGTAACAAGCATGAGCGGACCGGTCCTTCAGCTCGGACGCGCGACGCGGCAAGCTCGACGACATCCAGCCAGGCATCTCTCATGGAGTCCTCTGATGATCGTCGTCACTACCCCCACCGGCCAGATCGGCCGGCAGGTTCTCGACCGCCTCCTGAACGCCCCGCAAGGCACGACCGGGATCCGGGTGATCGCCCGCGACCCGGCTCGGCTCGCCGCCGGGGTACACGGGCGGGTCGAAGTCGTGCGGGGATCGCACGCCGATCCTGCTGTCCTTATGGAGGCGTGCGCGGGCGCCGACCGCCTGTTCTGGCTGGTGCCCCCGCTACCCCGGGCCGACAGCGTGGAGGGGCACTTCCAGGACTTCACCGAGTCACTGCGCGCGGTGATCAGGGCTCAGGGCATCGAGCGTGTCGTCGGTGTCTCGACCCTGGGCCGCGCGGTGGCGAAGCACGCCGGGCATATCTCCGCCTCGCTCGCCATGGACGAGTCGATCATGGCCACGGGTGTGCACTACCGGGCGCTGTGCCCGCCATTCCTGATGGAGAATCTGCTGGGCCAGGCCGCATCGATCCGCGACGCCGGGGTGTTCTTCCTGGCGATGACCGCGGACCGCGTACTGCGCACCTGCGCCACCCGCGACATCGCCGCCACGGCTGCCCGGCTGCTGCTCGACGACTCCTGGACCGGGCAGCAGGACATCCCGCTGGTGGGACCGGACGACCTGACCCCGCAGGGCATGGCGCGGATTGTCTCCGAGGTGCTGAACCGTCCCGTGCGCGCGCAGTTGACCAGCAGTGCCGACTACAAGGCGGCTGCTCTGCGCCTCGGCGCCAGCGAGGCTTGGGCACAGGGACTGGCCGACATGGCGGACGCCCTGAACGACCAGGGCATCTACGGTGCCGCCGAGCCGAGCACCCCGCAGTCTGCGCCCACCGGCTTCCGCGAGTGGTGCGAGGAGGTACTCGGGGCCACGGTCCTGGGCTAGGCCATCCCTAGACGAGGAGCACAGCAGCCAGTTCACGCCAGGTGCTGCGGGCGAACGTGCCGCGCCAGTCGGTGGCGATCTGCACGGCGATGTGGTCGGCGCCTGCCTTGCGTCGTTCTGCGAGACCTGCTGCGATGTCCTCTGGCTTCCCCCAGAGAAAGAGGGCGTCGATGAGGCGGTCACTTCCTCCGCCGGCCAGGTCCTCCTCTGTGAATCCGGACCGCAGCCACGCGGACCGATAGTTGGCCAATGGCATGTACGGGGCGAGCGTGTCCCGCGCGCGGGCGCGTGCCGTTGCCGGGTCGTCGTGCGGGATGACGGTCTGCTCCAAGGCGAGCAGTGGCCCTTGCCCCAGCAGTTCCCTGGTCTTGGCCACGTGCTCGGTGTCGACCAGGTACGGGTGGACACCAAGGGCCCGACGGGCCGAAAGTCGGGTCATCCGGGGCCCGTGTGCCCCGACCAGCCGTGCGGGGGCCGGCAGGGCAATGGCTGCCGAATCGAGTCCGTCCAGGTAGTTGGCCATCGCGGTGTAGGGCCGCCGGTATGTGTCGACTATTTCGCCGTGGCTGACGCCCAGGCCGACCACTAACCGTTCTCGATCACCTGCTGGAAGTGCGTGGTAGGAACAGGCCAGGCGGTCCGCGGGCTGGGCCCAGATGGAAACACAGGCGGTGGCCACGGTGACACGATGCGTCGCGTTCAGCACCCGGGCCGCCCGGAGCAGATCACCCCGCGGGTTGCCACCGGGGTCACCGCCGAGCCACAGGGCCCCGTACCCGAGTTCCTCGGCCTCCGCTGCGGCGTCGGCGGCCTCGCCGCGGTCGCCGTGGGTGAACGCCAAGCTCCAGATCCCGAACGTCCCCAGTTCCATGGGCTTCCTCCTGGTATCGGGTACTGCCCTTCTTATCCGCGCGGCCACCGCCACGGCCAGAGCGCCAACGTGGGAGGCGTGATCGAATTCGTTCAAATGAGCCAGGCAGAAATGAGACCGGTGAGGAAGCGGACTCCCTGGCTGCAGGGCTCACATCCTCCTGGTTCCAGACAGCTCTCGCCGGGGGCACTCGTTCCGGACTAATTCACAGGCGCTGTAGGATCCGCGACTCGGTGCGCATTGGTTCCCTGCGGAAACGTCGGAATCCGGGTGAAGCGAGCACTGACTGCGTCGGTGGATGCTGCGCAATCGCTGGCTTTCCGAGGTCGCGACCTGGTGTCGCTGAGTACGGAACGTGACCAGGTTGAGTGCGACCGGTTGGGTGAGGCCGAGCCGCCGGGACTCTCCTGGTCGGCGGCTTGCTCAGCGGTCGGCTGCCAGTCGTCGAGGGCGAATCCGAGCGCTACGGTGCCGCCCGGTACCAGAGCGAAATTCTGCGAACCCTGCTCGATCTGGGCGCCGTTCAGCCGGCCGCCGAGGTGCTCGACGGCCTCAATGGCGATCACACGACCCCCTGCTATGTCAGCTGCCTGCTGTGCTCTCGGCATTCGTAGGTGCCCGTCGCACGCAGGCGTGAGGCAATCGCGTCGTCTGGGGACAGTGGTGATGCGGGCTGCCGAGACCTGGCAGAGGTGATAGGCAGTCTCCTTTGGCTTTATCAAGCAGTAGTGGCTCTGGTCCACTTCGTGTGGTCGCGTACACAGGGTGACTGTTGATCTTCGCCTGATGGTGGGTTTAGTGGTCGCAGGCGGTCAGTTCGCGCATGACTGGCTGGCCGCGCATGAACCTGGCTCTCCTCATCAGGCCCCTTGGAATCGATCATCTAGGTTGGCGAGATGACTGATGAGCAGGAGCGGGTGCAGCCGTCGGGAGTGTGGGCCACGGCGGTGGGGGTGGCCCGGGTGCGGGCGCTGGAGACCGAGCGGGAGAACGCGCTGTTCCGCGACCCACTGGCACAGGCCTTCGCCACCGCCGGCGGTCTGTGGCCCTCCTCGCCGCCGCTGCCCATGACGAGGCCGCGCGACGCCGACGACTGGCCGTGTCGTAGTCCATCGTCATCAGGACGAAGTTCCTCGACGACCTGTTGCAGCAGGCCTCCGCGTCCGGGGTCCGGCAGGTCGTGCTGCTCGGCGCCGGCATGGACAGCCGGGCCTTCCGGATGGACTGGCCCGAGGGCACCCGGCTGTTCGAGGTCGACACCGCCGCGCCACTGGACTTCAAGGCTTCGGTGCTGCGCCAGCAGCGGGCCGTCGCACGCTGCGAGCGGATCACCGTCGCGGTGGATCTGCGTGACGACTGGCCAGGCGCGCTGGCCGCCGCAGGGCACGACCCGGCCGTGCCGACCGTGTGGATCGCCGAAGGACTGCTGATCTATCTGCCCGAGGACGCGGTGGTGCTGCTGCTGGCCCGGATCAGCACGCGGTCGGCGGCAGGCAGTCGGATGGGGCTGACATTGGGCTCGCGCGGCGTGATCGAGCGCTTCGGCGCGGACGCCGCGCCGGGATCGGCGGCGTCCATGTGGGTCTCGGAGATGCCCGACGACCCGGTGGGCTGGCCGGGCACGGCTGGGAGGCCGACAGCCACACCCTGCGCGAGCGCGCTGCCGCCTACGGCCGCCCGATCAGCACCCCGCCGCAGCGCGAGGAGCGGCCCGGCGGACTGATCTCGGCGGTCCGCCGGTAGAGCGCCTCCCGGTTCCTTGGACCGTGTCCTATGTGGTGAGGCGGACGTATCGCTTGTAGCAGCAGAGTGCGGCTGCTAGTCCCAGAAAGCCCAGGTAGTTGAGGGGATTTCGTTCGTAGCGGGGGCTGAGTCGGCGGTAGCCGGACAGCCACGACATGGTGCGCTCGATCACCCAACGGTGACGCCCCAGACGCTCGCTGGATTCGATCCCCTTGCGGGCGATGCGCACGCCGATGCGCTTGCCGCGGACCCATTTACGCAGGTCGGGCTGGTCATACGCCTTGTCGGCGTGGGGCTTTCGGGGCTTGTAGTGCCGGCCTCGATCGGGGTCGTGTCTCGATTGGAGTCCGGCGATCACGGGCTTGAGCCCCTGACTGTCGTGGGTGTTGCCACTTGAGATACCGACCACGAGAGGCAGTCCCGACCGGTCGGACATGACATGCATTTGGAACCGGGCCTACCCCGGTCCACGGGGCTCGGACCTGTGTGTTCGCCCCCTTTTTTTAGCGCGGACGTGGGCGGTGTCGAGGACGACGCGGGTGACGTCGATGAGGCCGGCGTCGTCGAGCCGGTGCAGCACGGCTTTGTGGAGGCGACCCCAGACTCCGGCCCGGGACCAGATCAGGAACCGGCGGTGAGCGGTCGACTTCGAGATACCGAAACACGGAGGCAGGGACCGCCAGGCGCAGCCGCTGACGAGGACGTAGATGATCGCGGCGAACAGCGTCTCATCAGGAGTGTCCTGCGTTCCCCCGCCCTGCGGCCGCACCTTCGACGGCGGGATCAGCGGCTTCGCGATCTCCCACAGCCCGTCCGGAACAATCCAACTCCATGTACCCCGCCCCACGGCCAGATCAACGAGTCGTCACCACGTAGGACACGGTGTAACAGACCATTTCGTTTGGTGTGATCTTGCGGGATGCTGGCTGGATGGCGAGCGAGCTTGTCGAGCGGTTGGTGCCGGACGGTTTGTGGGGGCTCTTTCAGAGGGTGGTGCCGCCGGCGCCGGAACGACCGCAGGGCGGAGGCCGTCGTCGGTCGCACGGTGACCGGGAGGTTCTGGCCGCGATCGTGTTCGTGGCCACGTCAGGCTGCACATGGAACCAGTTGCCGCCTGGATTCGGACCGTCGGGCGTCACCGCGTTCCGGCGGTTCACCGAGTGGTCCCAGGCCCGTGTCTGGGCCAAACTGCGCCGCTTGGTGCTCGACGAACTCGGCGGTCAGGGAGAGCTCGACTGGTCGCGATGCGTCATCGACTCCGTCAGCGTCCGCGCGGTCAAAGGGGGCCGCTGACGGGACCGAATCCGACCGACCGTGGCAAGAGTGGATCGAAAATCCACCTCATCGTCGACCGCAATGGCCTGCCTCTTTCCATCGGCGTCTCCGGCGCCAACGTGCACGACAGCCAGGCCTGCGAGCCGCTCGTCCGAGGCATACCGCCTATCCGTTCACGCCGCGGCCCATGCGGACGCCGCCCGGCGAAACTCCACGGAGAGAAGGGATGCGACTACACCCACCTGCGACGATGGTTACGGATGCGAGGGATCACACCACGTATCGCCTGCCGCGGAGTTGAGAACTCCCAACGCCTCGGCCGACATCGGTGGGTCGTAGAACGCACCATCGCCTGGCTCGGCGGATGCCGACGACTACACCGTCGCTACGAACGCAAAGCCGAACACTTCATGGCCTTCACCGCGATCGCTGCCACACTCATCTGCTACCGCAGACTCCCCAAATGAAATGGCCTGCTAGACGGAGTACAGATATTGGCGCCGTCATGAGCGAGTTGGCGGTGCCGGTCTTCCCCGTACCCGGGGCTTGGCCCTACCGCAAGAGCTCTGCCTGGCGGCAAGCCCTGGCCAACTTCGGCGCGGAAGATCCTGCGGGACTGCCGCCTGAAGGGCGACGGCGTCTACTGGGCCATCAGCGGCGTCGCCCACATGGGCAACCTCACCCTCAGTTGCTGAGGCAGCATCACGAGACGAGCTCTAGAACCTCTTGAAGGCCTCCGGCGAGGGGACGGGCATGTAGCCGGCCTCCTGGTCCGGGTTCGGTTCGCCCTTGACGGCCCATTCGCCGGGTGCGAGGAAGAAGCTCACTTCATTCACCGCCCACGGATACTTGTCGTCTTTGTCCTGCATGTTTCGTTGTCGCCCGGCGAGCCACTGACGGGTCGTGTTCAGTTTCGGGCAGTGCCACACGGCATTGCCGTTCTTGACGTTGACCCACTGGATCAGCCACGCGTCAGTTCCGGATGTCTTGAAGGCGATGCGGTCCGGGGCACCGAAATCCCAACGCGTGGACGTCTGGTAGGTGTCGTCGTCGCCTTGCTCGAAGTCGTTGCCGGCAATGTCCAGCAGCTTCCAGCCCGACCCTTTGCCGCCCCTGAGGAACTGGCATTCGATGTCACAGTCTGTGCCGCCCCCGCCTTCGGCCCCGGTGAGGATGCGGACGTCGTAATGCACATCTGCCGTGGCTCTCTCCAGCTTGAGCCGCAGTTCCTGCTCCTCGTTCGAGTCGAGATTCGCCGCTCCGGGTACGGTCTTCTTCGCCTGCGTGATGGCGTCCCTCGCGTTCATGCCCTTGCCCGTCATCAGGGCCAGCGCCGCCTTGAAAACCAATTCAGGGATCTTCGGGGTGCTCGGAATTTGGGGGGTCATGAGGTGATCACTACCTTGGGGCGGAGCGCGGACACCCCGGGTCGCTGTCAATCATCCGTTCGGATTCTGTTAGGGCGTGGCCGATGGGCCGGCCGCCAGATGTCCCGAACAGTGGGGCGCGCTGCCGCATAGCGAGGTTGGTGTGGCAGTACATCGCCACCAGCAGCACCCTCCTCCAGCGTTGGTGCCCACGGGCGGCCCGGCCGGTCGGGGTCCAGGTAGCCGCGGAGCGGCGAGGGGCGCCCTGCCCGTCGCCGCGTTTGCGACGGTCGCTGGGCCGCCCCGCGGATCGCGGGTCCGGGAGAGTCAAGCCGAGCAACTCTGAGGGCAGCCCGAGCATTGGGATGGGCGCAGATCGCCATCGGCGCCGTGACCGCGTCCACCGGAACGAGAGCGAGGACGGCCCGCGGGCTATTCGAGCGGGGTCCTGGCGAGGACCTCACGCAGGACAGGCCACGAGAGGTCGGAGTACGTGGTGAACTTCTCCTTGGTGCGCTTGGTCTCGTGGATGTACTCGAAGACCTCGCGGGTGAGGTCGGCTCCCTCGTAAGCGTCCAGGTGTATCTCCTTCTCATTGAGATACACATGGAAACTCGCCCCGAAATCGGCGCTGTCGTTCATGAGTCCGTCATTGCTCATGACTCCGCCGTCCATCGGGCAGAACACCTTGTGCACGGCGTACGTGTCACGGGTCAGCCACGCGCACTGGCCGGGTGTGAGCGTCACCAGCCCGCGCTTCTCGGCGTCCCAGTCCAGCCTTTTGTACGACATGACGTCGAGCTGTCCGGCGAGACAGTAGATGATCCCCGTTGTGTTGCCGTGCGAGTGGATCGGCGAATAATGCTGCGCCGGCCAGATCTCCAGGACCACCGGTGAGCCGTACTTCGCGTTCTCGTCGAAGGCCGGCTCCGGGACTCCGTGCTGCTGTCTGGCCAGGCCGTCGTACAAGCCCTTGCCGGTGCAGGCCACCCGGATGTATGGAGGATGGCTGCGGTAGCCCTTCGCGCCGTGGACCTTGTCGTGCAGGATCTGCCGCAGCAGCCGGGGTGCCGTGTCCGTGCGTGGGTCGAGGTGCCAGCGGATGGCCTGGATCTCCCAGGCGGACAGCCGGATGTTGGCGGCCTTGCGAGCGAGGTCCATGACCGCCGGGGGAACCATGAGCTGGCGGACGTACTCGTCGAACGAGGATGGCTGGGAGATGACGAGCGCCGGTTCGATCCTTTCGGCCTGGATACGCAGCCGCTGTTCCTGCTCGTTGGTGATGTAGAAAGGCGGCGGGGGCTCCATATCGGTCTCGGTCGACGTGGCGGGTGTGGGGGGGTGCTTGCGTCATGCCGGAATTGTCGACGCCGACGGAGACGAAAAAGGCCCCTGTGACTGATAAGGGGAATCTACGGGGCCCCCTTCCTGCCGCTGGGGAACCGATCCTCCGGTGTCACACACAGCTGCGACAAAGACTCCCGATCGAGTGACATCGCGCGGAGTGTGCACGCGAGGGAGTTCCTCCGGTCGGGGCTGGGGAGAACTCCCTCGCGGGTCACGTCTATTCCATGCCGCGTCCGCTGAGGGGAACGCCGCCGAGGGAGATGAATCCATCGGCGAGGTCCACCGCGGGAAGGGCGGCCAGCTGGGCCTCCAAGGAATCCTTCAACCTGATCGGCGGAGCGGGCTCGATGAAGGCGTCACTGGTCTGGAGGTCGTAGACGAGCTCGTCGATTTCCTCCCGTGTGGTCGACGGCATGACGAACGCGTGGACGTGATCGCCGACCTCGGACATCGACCACTTGGCGAGCAGGCGCGCGTTGGGGCGGCGGAAGCGGACGCTGAAGGACCCGGGTGTCCGCGCGACCTCAAGGGCGGGTGTGATGTCGAGTTCTTTGAGCCGGCTCTCCATGTACTCCGCCAGTTCCATCGCGATGCGGCAGCGCTCGACCTGGTCGCTGTAGGAGAGCTGGGCGAGCTGGTTCCACATCACCAGCGGGGAGAACCCGTTGCGTGAGCCGGCGAAGGTGGTGTCCTTGGAGCCGATCACCGGCACTTCGGCGGGAGGTGCCATCTGGTACTTGACCTTCGTCATGTACAGACTGCACGGCCAGGGGACGCCGGGCCATTTGTGGCCGCTCATCGAGATGGACGAGACCATGTCCACGATCTTGCCCTTGTTCGTCTTCGCCTTCAGGCCGAAGTCGAACTCGGGCAGCTTGACCTCGGGGGTCCAGTGGAAGACGTGCGGTTCCGCCGAGGCCATCCGCATGAACGGTCCGTACCCCGCGCCGAGCGCCCCGTCGACATGGATCCAGAAACGGCGACGCGTCACTTTCTTTTTGGAGCCGTAGGTCAATTCGTGCTCAAGGTGCTTGTCCTTGAAGAGCGGGAGCAACTTGCTGCAGACCTCCTCGACGTTGTCGTGTGCGCCCTTGAAGGTGCTGCCGTAGTTGAGGCTCACCAGGATCGGGTGACCATGCTTCGCGAAGAAGCCGACGAGTGAGACGAGCTTCTCGATATCGACCTCGCCGTTGGCGTTGGAGGGAACACCGTCCCGGCAACTCTCCCAGCCGCCGTCGATGGGACACTTCTCCTTGATGTACTTGAACTTCTGCGCCGCGCCGTAGACGTTGTACATCCCCAGCACCCTCATCCCCTTGCCGAAGGAGTAGTGGGTGTCCTGCGAGTAGAAAACGACGGGGGTGAAGAACTTCTCGTCCTTGGCCGACGTCTCGGGCTCCACATAGGTGAGGGTTTCCCCGCCATCGGAGGTGGTCTTCAGGAGCGCCTTGCCCGAGAGGTAGTCGCGCGCGTTCCACAGCGCGTAGAGGTTGGCCTCGGTGGAGCCCATCGAGGTCATGTACCCCCAGTACGACTCGCCGTCCTTGGGGTTGTGCGGCCATTGCGCGTGCCACAGGGACGCGTAGTAGTCCAACACGGCCCGCTCCGCGACCCGCGTGTTGGGCTTGTAACCGCCGCGGTCGAAGGGATCCCCCATGTTGTTGACGTTGAAGTCCAGGAACCGCGAGAGGTCCCGCCTGCTGCCGTCGGTGTCCTGGCTGAACTGGTAGCCCAGCATGTGGTCACGCTTGTAGGTGAGGTACTTCTCCATGGCGTCCAGGGCCTTGCGGCGCTGAACCTCGGTGAGTGCATGACCCGCGATCTGGAAGTCACGCGCGTCGATGCCCGGCTCCTCCGGGTATTCGTGGGCGGGGTTCTTGATCGGTCCGCTGACCAGCCCGGCCTGGCCGTTGTGGAGTCCCTGGCTCTGCAGGATCTCCTCCCAGGTCTCGTGGGCGGGACCGAACGGAAAGTCGGCGACAGCTTGTGGACCGGACTGATCGACCGTCATGCTGTGTGCTCCCATCGGCTCGTGGTGCGGTCCTTCGCACCTGGCAGCCAGCGTGGGCACGGGTCGCACTTACCAGGCCGCAGACACTTTCGGAAAATCCCACATTCCCCCCGTATGGTCGAACGCATGTATGGTAATAATCGAACGCACATGTAGAACTGGGCGCCACCGCAGGCTTCGCCCGTACCCGCCGCCCCGGTGCTGGGGCGTGCCTAGTCGCCGGGCGCGGCGATCGGATACGTGCCGTCCATGCCCTTGCTCAGCTTCCGCCCGGAAAGGTCGAACGGGTTCCGCCGCGAAGCACGCACGCCGGGATGAGCCGACGCTCGACGTCATTGCCCATACCGGCGTCCCTCCCGTCGGCGATGACGATCCGGACCTGGTACGTCCACGGCGTGCGGGCCGCCTGCTCGACTGCCTGCCAGTCCTCCGCCGAGAGACATCACGGACGTCCAGCAGCGATCTCATCAGACCGAGAACAAAGAAGCTCTTGACGTCATCCCACAGCAGGTCGGGCTTCACGCCATGCCGCCTTGCCACTCACCGAAGCGCAGCTCGAAAGCCCGGGAGTCGGTCGACTCCTGGGCGACAGCGCCAACGTCGACTGCGCGACGCCGACACGATGGGCAGGAGCCGCGTGCCCGTGTGAGGCGTTCCGGAGCGGGGCACTCGGGATACCTGCACCACCCGACGGGACGCCATCCCGCCTGCCGCTCGTGGTGCTACGCCTTCCGCACCTTGGTTGTCCGACGTCTCTCCGCCTCGAAGACGACCTCCCGGCCATGACGTCGGGGCGCTCGTCATGGGCGGGCGCGCCCTCGAAGGCGAGCGCCAGTCCGTCCCTTCGCTCATCATGACGAGCCGCGAGCTGGCAGCCGAGATGAGGAACCGATACGCGGCCGGGCCTGCCGCTCAGGACTACCTCGCTCGCCTCCGCGAGCTTGGGCAAGGAACCCCCGGCTTCTTGCCTCAGTAACAGAAGGTGCGGCCTACGGCCCGCGCAAACCTTGGCAGCTCGCTGCGCTCGCGCGCGACGGCGTTCGGGAGCTCCCGCCCGCCGCGTGCTTCCGGGCCGACTCGGACCCAGCGTGCCCGACGGGTCGGCACAGTCCCTGCGACTCTCCCGGCTACGCTCGCGCGGGAGCGCCCCGCGGCGCGTGGCTGCGGGGCGCCTTGTGGGGTTTAGTCGATCTTCTCCCCGTCGTACATACCGCCCTTGCAGGTGTTGTCCGTCAGATCGGCCGTTCCGCCGCCCTGCTTGCACTGAGAAGGGGTGACGTAGGATGGGGCACCCTGTGCGGCGGCGGTGGCGGTGGCGGCGCCTGTGAGGCCGAGTCCGGCGAGGGCTGCCGTGGCGATGACGGCGGCGAGGATTCGTCGAATGCGCATTTGGTTCGCCTTTCACGGATTGCCTCGGTTGGGGCACTAGCCAGCTTGATCTTCACCCATGTGGGTGGCACGTCATGTTGGGCCATTCGGGTGACAGTGTTGTCGGGTGCGGGGTCGGTGACGCGACCCGTCGGACAGGCCCTGGAACGAAGAGACCACCCCGGCCGGATGGGTGGTCTCTTCGTTGTTCCGGAGGGGGCAGCGTCCGCAACCGGCCCAAATCTAGGAGCCGTGTTGACCTGCGGAAACGCGCCCTTACAAGCTGTCTCAATTGGCTGGGCCAGGAGGAGCCCGACACCGCGCTTGATCAGGGACCTGCTCCCGGACGGACTGCTCTCCAGGAGAACAGTAGGCAAGGCCATCAGGGCGCAGGTCGGGAACCGGCGATGAGTGCCGACCTGCCCTTTTTTCGTTATCATCCAGACCCCCTCGCAAGTGGGTCCGTCCGGGCGGCCCCTGAGACGTGCGCCTGCTGAAAGCGCAACACGGGCTGGATCTACACGGCCACCTTCTACACCGCCCAGGACGTCAGCGGACGATTCTGTCCATGGTGCATCGCAGACGGGAGCGCTGCTGAACGCTTCGCGGGTGAATTCACCGACTCCTACGGACTCGACGGTGTCAGCGAGGACGTCTTGCATGAGGTCACCCGCCGCACCCCTGGCTTCCACGCCTGGCAGGATCCGCGCTGGCTCGTCCATTGCCAGGACGCGGCCGCTTTCGTAGGCGAAGTCGGGCACACCGAGCTGGCGGCGCATCCCGAAGCCCTCGACCAGCGGCGGGCCGACATGCGCATCGACTGTTGGCACGACGAAAACCAGCTTGAGCACTTCCTGGCCAACCCGGGCGAGGGGGCGACCGCCATGCTTTTCCGCTGCACCGTCTGCGGCGCCCATCTCGCCTACGCCGACGCATCCTAGAAGTCATCTGCTCGGGCGAGTCGTCCATAACAGATGAGGGTGCAGGCGATGCCGGTGAAGGCCAGGAAGTGGCTGGCCTTGCGTTCGTAGCGGCGGTGGAGACGTCGGCATCCGGCGAGCCAGGACATGGTGCGTTCGACGGTCCAGCGGTGCTTGCCCAGTCGTTCGCTGGAGACTGTGCCCTTGCGGGCGATCCGAGGCGTGATGCCGCGGCTGCGTAACCATCGTCGCAAGTGGTTGTAGTCGTAGCCGACGGCCCGAACGAGGCGGACGGCAGCTGCTGCCAGGTGCAGCCAGACGTGGCCATGAACACGATCGCAGCCAGCACCTCCCGGTCACCATGCCGACGCCGGCCTCCGCCTTGCGGTCGGGTCGGCGACTCCGGTACCACCCGCTGGAACAACTCCCACAGCACATCCGGCACCAGCCGCTCAACGAGCACCGCAGCAACTTGGCGAACAAGCCCAACGAGATGGCTTGTTAGGTGAACGAGGTCGAGGTGCGCCCATGCCGGTTCACCTTCGGCGACAGCGGGTAATGAGCCGCTAGCCCTCGGCACTGAGTAACTGCGGCATGAGCCGACGCAGTGGAGTCGCACGCTGATGGACCCGCTTGAGCATGGCTTGCCCGGTCAGGGTCGAGCCGGGAATTTCTCTGCGGGTCCGGAAAGCCGGTGCCGTCAACCCCGAACGCGACACCGGCCTCGGACACACCCGTCCGTAGTCGTTTCACAAGGACGTCGCTTGGTCCGCGGCTGGTCCGGGGCGGATGCGCTCAAAACTCAATCAGTGACGGAAGGTGTCGCGCTGATCGTGGATGGTGACTTCTGTGTCGGGTTGCCTGAAGCGCAAGGGGCCTCCAGGCAACCGACTTCGGACTCTGGAAGAACCCAAGTTCTTGGGGCTGTAGGAACAAAGAATGTTCTTCGTCTGCTGGCTGTACAGCGGCTCAGGCCACGCTGCCCAGCGAAAACGGCGGTCGGTGCGGCTCCTTGGGCGGGGCTGGTCCGGAAATGGTCCGGATCTTGGGACGCTGGGGAGGGGCGCTGCCGTCGACGCCTGCCTCGGGGGCCGGCGTACCCGCGACATCGCCCGCGCCCACAGCGTCCCGGTCCGGTGTGGCGACATGCTGGAGACCGGCATAGGCTGCGCCGCCCTCACGGCCCTGCCGGGCTTCGCTCTCCCCGGCGACACCTTGGCCTCCCATCGGCGCTCGCCGTGAAGTGCCACCGCAGTGGCGGCCCAGCACCTCGCGGGGAAGCGAAGGCCGGCCGCCTCCCCGGCCGAGCTTGTGGCCGCCC